>NZ_JAQIBL010000134.1 GCF_027859075.1 Oceanispirochaeta sp.
GAGATTCGGACCCAGTATTATGCCCGGTGGAAATGTAGAAGCCTGGCCTCATGTGAAGAATATCTTTCAGGACATCAGTGCGAAAACTGAGAGTGGAGAAGCTTGTTGCGACTGGGTCGGGAACGACGGTGCCGGACATTATGTGAAAATGGTTCACAACGGGATCGAATACGGTGATATGCAGCTCATTACAGAAGCCTACCAGCTATTAAAAGAAGGGATAGGATTCAACCACGATGAAATGCACGAGATCTTCGCTGAATACAATAAAGGACCACTTGATTCGTACCTCATAGAAATCACCAGAGATATCCTCGCCTATAAAGATGAAGACGGTGGACCACTGGTTGAAAAAATCCTCGATACAGCGGGGCAGAAAGGGACAGGGAAATGGACCGGAATAAGCGCACTCGACCTGGGAATGCCTGTAACTTTGATTGGAGAATCTGTATTCGCCCGCTGTTTATCTGCCTTAAAAGATGAAAGAGTTGCGGCATCGAAGAAAATATCCGGTCCCGATGAATCTTTTAGTGGAGACAAAAAGGGCTTTGTGAAAGACCTGGAACAGGCATTGCTTTTTTCAAAAATAATTTCCTATGCACAAGGTTATATGCTAATGAAAGAAGCGGCCAAAGAAAATAAATGGCAGCTGAACTACGGAGCCATTGCCATGATGTGGCGTGGGGGATGTATCATCAGATCTGTTTTCCTCGGTGAAATTAAAGAGGCATTTGATAAAAACCCCGATTTGTCCAACCTGATTATGGATGATTATTTCGGAGATATCCTGCAAAAAGCACAGAGTTCTCTCAGGCGTGTTATTTCGACAGCAGTAACTCTGGGAATTCCCGTACCTACCCTCTCTACAGCTTTAGCCTTCTTTGACGGGTACAGGTCAGCAAGGCTTCCCGCCAATCTGCTTCAGGCACAAAGAGACTATTTCGGGGCTCATACCTATGAAAGAACTGATAAACCGAGAGGAGAGTTTTTTCACACCAACTGGACTGGAACAGGAGGAGATGTTTCATCTTCCACTTATGAGGCATAATTAATGGGAAGGAATCCGCGTCACGATAAAATCTTGAACCTGCTCCAGAATCTCAGACAAATCTCAGTGAGTGACCTCACTGAGAGGCTGGGAGTCTCTCAGGTAACCATCAGAAAAGACTTGACCATTCTCGAGGAAAAGGGACTCATTCTGCGCAATCATGGTGGAGCCATGCTGGCCCAGGCAACGAATCAGATTTCTACAGTATCAACTCGAAAAGGTCTTTTTTTTGATAAAAAAGACCGGATTACCTCAAAAGCGATAGAATTGATTCAGGAAGGAGATTCTGTTTGTATTGATGCCAGTTCGACTAATCTGTTACTGGCGGAAAAGATAAAAACATTGCCCATAAGAGTCATTACAAACAGCCTGGAAATAATGAAAACATTATCATCGTCGAGAGACATTACTCTTACGGCAATCGGTGGGAATTTCCGGCAGGAAGCCAGTTCTTTTATTGGTCCCATAGCGGAAGATACAATAAATCAGCTGCAATTTGATATCGCTTTTATCGGGGCCACTGGCATTTCTGTGGATGGAGATTTTCTCACCCACAATACAATTGAAGGCAATGTGAAAAAAGCCATGCTGAAAGCGGCCAAACGAAAAGTGATTCTTGCTGATTCCAGCAAGTTGAATGCCAGATCTTTTTCCAAGTTCGCCAATGCGGACCTGATTGATGTATTAATTACAGACAGTAAATTTTCTGAAACTGACTTATTCCGGAAAATGGGAATTGAAGTTTTAATGGTTTAAATATAGATAAAACGGGCGACAAGTTATTGTCGGGGACCCGTTCTCAGTCTAATAGGAGATAAAAAATTATGGAATTGAAAAAAAAATATAAATACGCACTCTTAACACCGACCAGCATGGGAGTCAGACTTACACCGATAAACAGCCAGCCTGTTCATGTCAGCAATACATTTAATATGTATGCCACAAGTGCTGAAACAAATGTTTTGTCAGTGGCTTCATACCTGGGTATGCCTGTAAAAGTTCTTACCAACTTTGTAAAAGGTAGCCCAATTGCTCAAATTATAAAAAGCGATCTCCATCACCGCCATATGGATTTTGAAGGACCGGAAGTAGAACAGGGAAATCCCTGGGGATACCGGCATCAGATCAATATCGCTGACTCAGGATATGGGTCCCGTGGTCCGAGGGTTCACAATGACAGAGCAGGAGAAGCGGGACGACTTCTCAATGTTAATGACTTTGATCTGAACCGGATTTTCGGAGAAGAAGGTGTTGCTATTGTCCATTTGTCAGGACTAATTGCCGCCCTTTCACCGGAAACAGGGAAATTTTGTCTGGAAATCGCCAGAGCAGCCAAAAAGCACGGATCAAAAATATCTTTCGACCTGAATTATCGCGCCAGCTTCTGGA
>NZ_JAQIBL010000135.1 GCF_027859075.1 Oceanispirochaeta sp.
ACATCACTGAATTTGCCTTCAGAACAGCCTTTGACGACAGCTAATACTTTTCCAGGAAATTTCGAAAAGTCATGGGTGTCACTCCAACCCGGTACAGAAAAACAGATGAATAGCAGGAAATCCAAAGATCTCCCGGGGCGGAAACGCTCCATGGACTAATCATTCAAGCAGGAGTATTATGGCTCTGCATGAATGAACAGCCTCTGACCGTATCCCGGAACATAAATATAATCTCCCGGCTGAAACAAGATGGAAAAAGCTTTAAAAAACTTTTGATTCTGGCTCTGCCCATTGCGGCTCAAAATCTGGTTCAAACCCTGCTCAACCTTGTGGATACCCTGATGATTGGTCAGCTGGGAGAGACATCCATTGCTGCCGTAGCCCTGTCCAATCAGATCTTCTTCCTGATCCTTCTCCTTCTCTTTGGCATCAGCAGCGGTTCATCCGTATTTGTCGCCCAGTTCTGGGGTAAAAAGGATATCCCTGGAATCCACAGAGCCCTGGGAATGGCTCTTGTCCTGGGTTTATTGGGAGCGGCCCTGTTCACCCTGGCATCACAACTCTTTCCGGCTCAGATTTTGGGCCTCTACACCAAAGATCAGAGGGTTATTGAGGCTGGCATTCCCTACCTCAGGATAGCCTCGGTAAGCTATATGTTTACCGCAGGAACCATCGTCTACCAGGGAGTGCTGCGAAGCACCGGTGTCGTCAAGCTTCCCCTGTTTCTCTCCGTCACGGCACTGAGTCTAAACGCTTTTTTCAATTATGCCCTCATTTTTGGAAAGTTCGGCCTCCCCCAGATGGGAATGACAGGGGCCGCTCTGGCAACATCGGGTGCGAGAATAATAGAAATGCTCTCTCTTGTCCTGATTATCTATCTTAAAAAATACCCTATCGCCGGTTCTATCAGGCAGATGATCCAATTGAACAGAAAATTCGTCAAACGCTTTTTCCATAAGGTAAATCCGGTCATCCTGAATGAAATTGGATGGTCCTTCGGAATGACAATGTTCACCCTGGTCTATGCGCGGATGGGGACGGAAGTTCTGGCGGCTTATAACATCATGGATACCTTTTCCAGACTGACCTTTGTCCTCTTTGTTGGGACAGGTAACGCGACAGCCATAGTCCTTGGAAACATGATTGGTGAAGGACTTCAGAAAGAAGCGAGGCGTAGTGCCAAGACCATCCTGATGGTGGCACCCCTTGTAGCCGCAGTTGTGGGGATTATCATTTTTACTCTGGCTCCCTACGTCCCGGGACTCTTCAATATATCCGAATATGTGGGGAACCTGATCGTCCAGATGCTCCGGATCTTTACAATTGTCCTGTTTGTGAAGGTTTCAAATATGCATATTATTATTGGGATACTCAGGAGCGGAGGAGACACTCATTTCTGCGCCGCCCTGGAGCTCATCCCCCTGTGGTTTATCAGTATTCCCCTGGTAGCCTTTGCGGGACTAGTGCTGAAACTGCCGCCCCCCATGGTCTATCTGCTGTGTCTGAGTGAGGAGCTGATCAAGTACCTGACAGGACTATCCCGGGTTCTCTCAGGGAAGTGGATTCACGACCTGACATGATCCTCAGCACATTGAGGATCGCCAGCAGAGCCACTCCCACATCCCCAAAAATAGCCAGACCCATGCCGGCATAACCCAGGGTTGCCAGAATAAGAATCACCGTTTTTATCCCCAGAGCCAAGATAATATTCTGCATCACAACCCGTCTTGTTTTCCGGGCAATTTTAAAAGCATTCACCAGACGGGCAGGCTCATCCGCCATGAGGACGATATCCGCTGCCTCGATGGCCGCATCAGACCCCAGGCCACCCATGGCGATTCCAACATCTGCACGGGCCAGTACCGGGGCATCATTGATACCGTCTCCCATAAAGGCCGTTTTTGCACCAGAGGCAATAGACTTCTCTACAGCCTCGACTTTCTGATGGGGCAGGAGGTTTGCATAAAAACCATCCAGATCCAATTTAGAAGCCACCGATTCTGCCGTTGCGGCATTGTCTCCTGTCAGCATAATGATGGATTTAATTCCGAATTTTCTCAGATCTTTCAGTGCCTGAACAGTATCCGGGCGGATCTCATCGGAGAGCAGAATAGTTCCCTGATAGATAGTGTCGAGAGCAACAGCAATCCTTGTCCCTCCCGATCTCATTTCTGAAGAGGCTTCCTGAAAATCAGAGGATAGGAGGTTAACACCTGATTTTTCCAACCAATCCCTTTTCCCTATGCTGATAATTTGATCCCCGGAACGGGCACGGATACCCTGGCCGGCAAGCTCTTCTACCGAGTCGGGATACAGAGCTGAGCCGCCCCTTTCTTTCCAGGCTCTGAGGAGAGACTCGGCGATAGGATGTGTTGAGCCTGATTCAGCCAGGACTGCCAGCCTCAGGAGAGTCTGATCATCAACACCCGGGGCGGGGTGAAGGGATGTCAGAGAAAAAACACCTTTCGTGAGGGTCCCCGTTTTATCCAGAAAGACCGTATCAATCGAATTCAAGGCTTCCAGAAAATTACCGCCCTTCACAAGGATTCCTTCTTTTGAGGCCCTTCCTATACCGGCAAAGAATCCCAGAGGGATGGAAATAACCAGGGCACAGGGACAGGAGACGACCAGAAACACGAGAGCCCGGTACAACCAGTCCCGAAAATTAGCTCCTTCGAACAGCATTGGGGGAACCACAGCCAGCAGGGCCGCCAGTCCTACAACAACAGGGGTATAGTAACGGGCAAAGCGGGTAATGAACTGCTCCGACCTTGCCTTGCGGCTGCTGGATTCCTCCACCATCCGAATAATCCTGGCATAAGAGGATTCAGAAAGACTCTTGGTTGATTTGACTTCCAGCAGAGCGTCCCTGTTTACATAACCGCTCAAGACAGGGCTTCCTTCGGTGACTTGTCTGGGATAAGATTCTCCCGTGAGAGCAGAAGTATCCACGGATCCCTGCCCCTTGATCACGACGCCGTCCAGGGGGATTCTATCTCCCGGTCTGAGACGGTATAGAGTCCCGGGTTTCACAAGATCCGGGGCAGTTTCCACAATTAAGGTCCCAGCTATGACCTGAACCAGTCCCGGTTTGGAATCCATGAGGCTCCGGATAGACCGGCGGGACCGGTCGACTGCCAGATCCTGAAAAAACTCACCCAGCTGATAAAAAAGCATGACGGCGACAGCCTCTGGAAACTCCTGAATAGCAAAGGCTCCCGCAGTCGCCAGAATCATCAGAAAATTTTCATCCAGAAAGCGGCCGTTCTTCATGTTCTTCAAACCGCTGTATAAAACACTCCGGCCGATCAGGAGGTAGGAGGTTCCATACAGAGCAATCCCGGGGATCAATCCCAGTGAGACTTTCCCTCTTATGAATACAAGTACAAAGAAGAGAAGAGCCCCCAGGATCTCGGGGATCTTCTTCAGCAAGGCAGCGCCGGGATGGTGTAGCGATGGTGGGGCAGCGATGCCTTTCCTGCCTTCCACAAGAATGCCGTCTTCAATGGAATCCACCAGATTCTGAAGCTCCAGCCTGTTTTCTTCTTTCAAACCGGCTCCATCCAGATATAAAATCTGTGTGGCCAGATTGACCCTGGCTTCTTTCACCCAGTCCAATTCATTGACTTTATCTTCTATGACAGAGGCGCAGTGAGAGCAGCTCAGTCCTGTTAGTATAAATTCATTTTTCTGCACCATAATCCAACCTCATAAAATCCACACACATAAGCGTGTGCTTATATGTTCACATTAAAGAAATGTCTGCTTCCTGTCAATAAACAGATTCTAAAAATTGGCAAAAATCTCCTCCGGAGCTTAGGATATAAACAGCAAGCTTAGCAGTCTGTCGGACTTAGTGCTTTTGAAACTATTTTTAGAGATTTTTCTTCTATTTTAGGAACGAATGAGGAGAATATCGAGCATATTTGACAATTGAGTGACGAAGAAGAGATGA
>NZ_JAQIBL010000136.1 GCF_027859075.1 Oceanispirochaeta sp.
CTGGATGTGATCAATGTGATTCGATCTCAAAAAGATATGACTTTCAATAAAGAATTGATTGAATTGCTGATTCAAAATGAAAATACCGAAATAAACAGAGCCATCCTGGACTATTTTGGCACTCAGAAGGTAGATCTGGCAGAAGAACAGGCCCTGCTCCTTCTGCAGAATCATCTGGAAGACTATGAATATTCGACAAATCTTCTTCTGGCAGCCGTCAGTTATCTGGGAAGTATTGAGTCTGCCGATGCGGCCGCACTTTTTTATGATCTTCTGAAAGACAACGATCAAACCCTTGCTTCCGCGGCTCTGAGAGGGATCGGAAAGCTGAAAGATGATTCAAGAGTCGATGAAATCATGGAATTATTGGATGAGTATTCGGGTGACTCTGAATATCAGGATTTTTCAGCCAGTGCCATCCTGGTTCTGGGCGAACTGAAATACCAGAAGGCTCAATCTTTAATGGAAAACATTCTTCAGGATGAAGATGCACCGGCTTCTCAGCGTCAGTTTTCGGCGATTGCCCTTGGTCAGTTGAATAAGTCTGAAAGTTTGGATCTTCTCATGTCGATGTACATAGCCTCGGAAAATAGTCTGCTCCGATCATATATCCTGAAAGGGATAACAGAGTTTGAGGGGAAGGAGGTAGAAAAGCTCCTGCTCACTGCTCTCAGAGACTCATTCTGGCGTATCAGAGTGGCTGCATCAGAAGGCCTTGCTGAAAGGAAAACTGTCGAAGCCGTCGATATTCTGGAGTATAAAGTGAAGAAGGATCCTGTCAGACAGGTCCGGTATTCATCCCTGGAGGCTCTGGCGAAGATCAACAACTCTCAGGCAGCAGAATTCATAATCAGCCAGTTTGAAGGTGAGAGAATCCCCTTTGATATTAGACAAAAAGCACTCAGTCTTATAGTAGAAAATAAAATCACCGGTTCTATTGAATCTCTTGAAAAGTTTTTTGAACCAAAATGGGGAATAGATAAGGACAATGAGCTGGCTCCTTTTTGTAAAATACTGAGTACCAGCGAGTGGGAGAGTCTGAAGCCTCTCTTTGAAAAAATGCTGAGTCATCCTGATTATATAGTCAAAATATATGGCATCCGGGGTGCAAAACTGAATAAATTATCTGTATTGAAAGAAAATATATCCGGATTGGACATTGAAGGTCAGCAAATTAATGTCCGTCGGGAAGCCAAGGCTGCCTTGGAAAGTTTTTGATCTCTTGATTGCCAAATTAAAGAAATAATTATACAATGCTTACCTAGGTTAGCATTGATGTCTTTCTCATCAGTATGATTCAAGCAACCTCCAATCAAAAAGAAAGGACAAGTGAAAAAATGAAGCGAAGTGAAATAAACAGCATCATGAAGGATGCCCTGGAGTTTCTGGAAGAGTTCAGTTGGAGCCTTCCAGAGTGGGCCTCCTGGAGTCTGGAACAGTGGCAGGAACATTACCGTGTCTGTGAACAGATCTTCAAATGCAATCTTGGCTGGGATATTACAGATTTTGGTTCAAACGACTTTAAGAGAAAAGGCTTATTCCTTTTTACACTCCGCAATGGAATTTATGGAAAAAGTGCCAAAACCTATGCAGAAAAAATCATGATTGTCAGGGAAAACCAGGAAACTCCTCTGCATTTTCACTGGAACAAGATGGAAGACATTATAAACAGAGGGGGTGGTAAGCTACAATTTCAGCTCTATAAAGCCTCGGAGAATGAAGAACTCTCTGATGAATCCTTTGATGTATATTTAGATGATAGAAAATACCATATAAGTGCAGGTGAAACAATTTCCCTGAATCCCGGACAGAGCCTTTGCCTTGAGCCCTTTGTGTATCACCGGTTTTATGGTGCTCCCGGCGAGGGAGATGTCCTGGTGGGTGAAGTGAGTCAGGTGAATGATGATTCCCGGGATAACCGTTTTTACGACAATGTTGGTCGCTTTCCTCTCGTTGAGGAAGACGAAAAGCCTCTACACTATCTTGTCTCAGATTATGAGGCATTTAAAAAAGAATTCTTATGAAAAAAATAATTTCTTCCACTGGGTGCTGTCTTTTAGATTATATCTATACAGATTTTTCATTCAACAATGCTGAGTTTAAAAAATACAGTTCAAGACAATCCGGTGACGGAGGACTGATCCCGGGACATCTTGTTTTTGCAGAAGATCTGGCAGAATTTGCAGGTGAAACTGAAGATGAGGTTTTGAACCAACTCTGCCGGGGCAAGTCTCCGGATACTGTCAATCTGGGAGGACCGGGCGTCGTCGCCATGGTCCATGCTTCACAAGTCCTGTTCTCTGAAGGATGGGATTGCACCTTCTATGGCGTTTACAATCAATCAGAGGAATTTCGGGAGCTGCAGAAGTTTTTAGACTGGTTTCCTCTGAAATACATCCCTCTGGAAGCCGCCGGAGCTGTCCCTTCCACAACTGTTTTGTCCGATCCGGGTTTCAAGAACGGATCGGGAGAGCGTACCTTTATTAACAGACTTGGTGCGGCCGATCATTTTAATACAGACCTTCTGGATCAGACTTTTTTTAATGGGGACATCATTTTATGGGGCGGTTCAGCCCTGGTTCCTCCTCTCCATGACAATCTGACAGAGCTTCTTAAAAAATCAAAAAATTTGGACCGTATCAATATTTTGGGAACGGTTTATGACTTTCGGAATGAATCAAAAAATCCTATTGCTCCCTGGCCACTGGGAGGTGGGGAGGGCCAGGCTTATCCCTACATTGACCTTATGATGACTGATTATCAGGAGGCCCTCAGGTTATCGGGAACCGGGAACCTGGACGACGCAGCCGATTTCTTCAAAAACTCGGGTTTGGGTGCCTTTATAATTACGAGAGGACGGGATGATCTGTATCTGTATTCAAATGAAAACGGCCTTTTTAAGGGTTGTTCCGGCATTTATCTACCTGTCAGTCCCTATGTTGATGCTGATTTAGTCGTTCATCCCGAAAAGAAAGGGGATACAACGGGATGTGGTGATAATTTTATGGGTGGAGTCCTCGTTTCCATCGCCCGGCAGCTTGATGCTCAAGGCATCGGTCCACTTGATCCGGTACTGGCCGCCATAGAAGGGATCTGCAGCGGTGGTCTGGCTCTTTACAGCAAGGGTGGGTGCATCCGGGAATCTCATCCCGGCGAGAAGGAAGAACATCTCAGGCGCATCCGTCAGGACTATCTTGAAAATACTCTTCCCGGCATCAACGGTCCCATTAAAGGAATGGATTAATGAAACAGGCAGTACTCTTCGGCGGAGGAAATATCGGCCGGTCCTTTATCACTCCTGTATTTCAGGATGCCGGTTATAAAATGACCATCATTGACATGAACAGGGAGTTGATCCAGGACTTGAGGGATAAAAAACAGTATACCATTATCATCTGTGAGAATGATAAACAAACAGAGACTGTCATTAATGGGTTTCAAAGCCTCTCCCTGGATGAGTCGGTGCAAATACGTGAAGTCCTTCTATCCGCGGATATTGTGATTTCCTCGGTTGGCCAATGGGGGCTTCCTGCCGTCATGGCACTGATTGCCAAAGTTCTTCCACAGCGGATAGAGAACAGTGTGAATCATCCTCTGGACATAATACTTGCCGAAAATATACCCGGAGGAGGGGAATATTGCCGCTCTTTTCTCAGAGAGCAACTGTCTGCGGAATTTCCCCCTGAAAAAATTCCGGGAATTGTAGAAACGAGCATTGGGAAAATGGTTCCTTTCATATCGGAAGATGACCGGGCCATTGATCCCCTTCGGGTCTATGCAGAACCCTACAATACATTAATCCTGGATCGTGAGGGTTTTAAGGGTGAATATCCCATCAGTCAAGATATAAAACTTGTCAGTCCTATTCAGGCCTATGTGGACAGAAAACTGTACATCCACAATCTGGGTCATGCGGCAGCGGCCTATCTGGGTAGATCTTCTCATTCTGAGATGAAAACCATTTGTGAGGTACTGGCAGATCCGGAGATTTTGAATAAGGTACGATCGCTTATGCTGCAGTGTGCCGCGGCCCTGATCCAGGAATATTCCGGGGTTTTTACCCGGGAGGAACTGGAGGAGCATGTTGAAGATCTACTGTTCCGGTTTAGAAATCCCTCTCTGGGCGATAGTGTTCAAAGGGTGGGCCGGGATCTGAAAAGGAAGCTGGCTCCCCAGGACCGAATCTGCGGTGCCATGAGATTGATTTTGAAGCATCAGATGCCTGCCGATGCACTCGGGGAGGTATACCGTGCTTCATTGAGCTTCGGTTTGTCAAATGAGGCTGATCAGGAAGACCGTGAAATTTGCAGAGACGCTGCGGCACAGGGAATCATAGGGATTTATAGATCTTTGTCATCCCTGGGAGATAAATGGGATAAGCAGATTGAAAACCTCTTAGTTTTATAATCATTCTTTTTACAAAACAGTGGATTTTCCTTTATAGTAATCCGAGGAGGATTGTATGAATATTAAAGAAACAACAGATATAGGTGCCAGAGAGAGCGTTCTCCTTGAAAATGATTCTTTCAGGGTTTTGGTGAACAATGATAAGGGTATGGTGCCCGAGCTCAGTTCCCGGAAAGACAAGGCCTGGATAAATGCCCACTGGCAGCCCTGGTTCAGGAATACTTCTTCCTCAAAATGGTCCGCCCATGAGCATGAAGCCTTCTGGAAAGTTCCTTTGCTTTATGATATTGCCGGAAATTTTCCCTGCTGCCCCAATTTCGGCCCCGGTCATACCTGGAAGGGATCAGAAATGCCTCCCCATGGCTTTACCAGTTTTATGAACTGGGAGTGCCTGGACATGATGAAAAAAGAGAACTCCGTCTCTGTTCACTGGGAGCTGACACCGCCGGATCAGCCCTTAAGGTATCAAAAAATCGATATGATCCGCAAAGATGAAAATGTCCACTACGCCAGTCTGACCGTGACAAATCGTTCTGATGGTAAGGAAGAGATGAATATCGGCTGGCACAATACGGTGGGAGCTCCTTTTCTGGAATCAGGATGTCTTATCTGTAATAATTCCGAAGAATTTGCTGTTCCTCCCCTGGGTACTGAATTTGATACAACCGGGCAGCTGGAGCCGGGCTCCAGGAGCAGATCTCTCTCTGAAATGCCCTTGAGAACCGGAGGAACTGCTGATTTTTCCAGAGTCCCGGGAGTCACGGGTTTTACTGATTTTGTCGCTGCAAAGGTACCCGATGATTGTCGGATCGGCTGGACCGCCATCATTAATCCTCGTCAGAAACTGGTCTACCTTTCCTGGTTTACCGGTCCCGGGTCGGTGACAAAGGCTGAAATCCCCTTGTATTTCTACAATTACTGGATGAACTACGGGGGCCGACCCTTTCAACCCTGGGCAGCACAGGATGGCGGGAGTGACAGATCCTTCTGTCTCGGTTCAGAGAATTCCGTCAGTTTTTATGCTAATGGCCTTGAAGAGTCTGTAGATCATCCATCCTTAATGGGTCATCCTACCCATCTTGTACTGAATCCGGGAGAATCCAGAGTTCTGAATTATGGTACAGCCTTTTTTTCCTATGAAGAGGATATTCTTGATGAAGGAATATATGACCTTGAGCTCTCTGATAACAGTCTGATACTTCATGGGTCACAAGAAGGTTCCATCGTGAAAGTAAAGGCTCAAGGGACTTTTGATGAGTTGAAAAAACTCAACGCCACCTCTCTACAGCATTGAGATAGAATCTTCCAATATTTGAAAACAGATACATTAACCGGGATTCAATTTGTGTATTACCGGTTTTTTTGTATTTGAAAGGAAAGCCAAATAATAAGACTTCCTTGACAAAAGGAGAGATCAAAAATAGAATGTGTTTGTTGATGCAACCAACAAACAGGTTGATGAGGATGTATATGTCTGAAAATAAAGCTCAGGAAGGGAACCTCAACAGGAGCAGAACAATCGACCTGATCAGAAACAGGCCCGGAATCAGCCGTATAGAGGCCTCAGGACTCCTGGGACTCAACAGGTCTACCCTGACACATATTGTTAATGATCTCCTGGCCGATGGTTTTGTCAGGGAAGAAAAGACCGGGAAAGCAGGTGAACGGGGAGGCCGTATTCCCATAGGACTCAGAATCGAGGAAAAGTTGATTCTAGGAGTCGAGTGGCAGGACTCCTATATTCGCTTCAGTCTGAACAGTTTATCCGGAGAGACCCTGAAACAGGATATAATAAAACTGACAGAAAATTCTGTTCCTCATTTGATATCGGTTCTTAAAAAACTAATCCAGGACCTGGAAACAAAGTTTTCAGCACCTATCTTCGGCATGGGGATGGGTCTTCCCGGCAGGATAAACCCGGATCAAGGAGTTGTCTTATTATCCCTGCCACTGGTCCTCTCTCAAAAGGAGCTCGCCCGGGATCTCAGGGAGAGCCTGGGCATCCCCGTCCTGATAGAAAACGACGCCAATTGTTTTGCCTGGGGAGAAATCATGGGGCGACGGGAGTTTGAAGGTAATCTGGTTTGTCTTCTCCTACAGTTCCATTCCAATATAAACAGGCAGACCTGGGACCAGGAAATCGGGATTGGCATTGTCCATCATGGAAGTGTTTACCGCGGCTCCAGCTATGCGGCAGGAGAGCTCAGGGTCTCTCCGGTCAGTGATGATCTTCGGGATAAATTCCTCGATGAGCTGAATCGGGATGATTCTTCCGCCACCAGGGCATCAGAGGAATATATTACTTCGCTTTTTAAAACGATCAACCCCGTACTATCTGCCCTGGATCCTCACAAGGTGATTCTGGGAGGAGACTTTTTTCTGCATGGAATCAAACTGGAAGGGATACTCAAAAAGACTCTTCCCTTCAGCTGGAGTTATTCAGAGAATGGAATCTGGGAAGTTGCTCAGGGTGGGGCATCTTTTTTTATCAAAACGATCTTTACTCTTCCCGGATTCAAAGAATCCTCTCTTCTGAAGGGGCAGTGGGAAGTTGTCTTGAATCAGAAAAAAACATTGGGAGTTTTAAATGCTTAAAGGTAAAGCGGTGATCGGACAATCCGGCGGACCCACATCTGTCATTAATTCAAGCCTCGCAGGAGTCATTTCAAAGGCTCTGGAAAATCAGGACATTACAAGGGTCCTTGGTATGAATTACGGGATAGAGGGGTTCATGAAGGAACAATTTTTTGATCTGACAGCCCAGAGTCCCGCCATCCTGGAAGGATTGCGGGTCACCCCATCCTCGGCCCTCGGTTCTTCCCGTCATAAACTGGTGGAAGAAGATTTCCCCATTATTCTGGATGTGCTAAAAAAATATGATATCCGGTTTTTTTTCCTGATCGGCGGTAATGACACCATGGATACGGTTCACCGGGTCGAATCTTATTGCCGAAAACAGAATTATGATCTCAGAGGAATCGGCATCCCCAAGACGGTGGACAATGATCTGTTTGGAACGGATTTTACTCCGGGATTTCCATCGGCTGCACGGAGTAACATCCTGAATGTTCTGCAGGCCGGCGTTCTGTCCCGGGATATGAAAAAAGTAGATCAATTTGTCATTTATCAGACCATCGGAAGAGATGCAGGATGGCTTGCCGCTTCAACGGCTCTGGCCAGAAACAAAGAGGGGGATGCCCCTCATCTCATTTATTGTCCCGAAAAGCCTTTGAAACCTGATCAGCTCATCAGTGATGCAAAAGACTGCGTCAAGAAATATGGATGGGTCTCTATCGTTGTCAGTGAGGGGCTTTTATATGAAGACGGAACTCCTGTGAGTGCAGCCCGGAACAAGGATAAATTCAATAATACCGAGTTCGGGGCCATGGGTGGAGCCAGTGTGGCCCTGAATGTCCATAAAATTCTAACAGATGCACTGGACGGGGCCCGTGGAGAGTTTCAGATCACCGAATCACTCATCATGAGCGCCTTTGACCGAAGCGAACCCCTGGATCTGGACCTGGCATATGCCTGTGGCCAGAGGGCTGTGACGCTGGCCTGTGAGGGAACAACCGGCGTGATGGTCAATATCAAACGCAGCAACAGCGATGAGTTTTCCCTGGGTCAGGTTCCCCTTACAGATGTAGCCGTCAAAGCAAGAGTTCTACCTCAGAATTTTATTAATGAGAGAGGGAATGATGTTACATCAGATTTTATCAGATATCTGTCTCCCCTGATTTCCACTCTCCCCCGCTTTGTAGAATTAGAACAGAAATTTCATAAGGAATAAGGTATGACTGATTTCAATAAAAATGTACTGGTGGTCCAGGCGCATCCTGATGATGCAGAAGCCTGGTGTGCCGGAACCCTGGCCCTCTTGAAAAACGCAGGTTTTAAAATTTCCATCGCCACCATGACGGCCGGCGGCATGGGTGGGATGAGCGGGAATGAGGATGAAACAATCTGTGTTCGTAAAAAAGAAGCCCGAAAGGCTGCGGCTCTCCTTGATGCCGACTATTACTGTCTGGATCAGAGGGATGGATTTGTCTTTGATCATGAAGAGGTCAGAATCAGGATGGTGGATATAATCCGCAAGACAAAAGCGGGCATAGTTATCACACATCTCCTTAATGATTATCATGCAGATCATAGAGCCACAGGAGCCATCTGCGATGCTGCCGCCATGATCTCTTCCCTGCCCAATGTGCCCTCCAGGGAGGAGGCCCTCCCTGTTACCCCTCTATTGTATCATAGCGCTCCCATGAGCTTAAGCGACCCCCTGGGCTTTCCCATGGCATCTCCCCATTTCTATGTAGATATAGGTTCTACCATTGATGTGAAATTGAAAATGCTGGGCTGCCATGAATCGCAGATTCAGCTGATGAAGCATATGCATAAGATTGATGATTTCTTTGGAGAAATGAAGAAATTCAGCCATGAACTGGGAATAGGGGTGGGTGTGGACTACGCAGAATGCTTCTGGCAGCATCTGGGTGGGGGGTTTCAGAAAAACCCGCTCATTCAGGATGTCCTGAAAAAACATATTATCCTAAAGGAAAAATAAATGAATCAAGATGAAAAATATCAGAAATTTGCCTTATGCAGAGAAATGCTTGAAACTCCCCGAGTCATCCGGAGTCTCAATATCCCCCATCTACAGCACTTCGTTGATGCCGTTTCTCAGTCTCAGGATGTTCTCCTTACCGGAGAAGGCTCCAGTAGAATATTTCCTGGAAAGAGAGCCATTACCCAGTCCCTGATGAAGGGAGAAACGACCAGATTTTTCACAGAGGGATCAACCCAGGCAATGGACTATGATCTGAAGGACCGTGCTGTTTTTGGATCATCCAATTCTGGGAAAACGAAGGAACTGATCAGACTCTTTCATAAGCTGGGAAAAGACTCTCATCAAAGACTTTTTGGTATTACCGCCTCTGAAAATTCTCCATTGGAATCCCTCTGTCAGACCACGTATGTATTGAGATGCGGAGCCGAAAAGGCTGTGGCTGCGACAAAGAGTGTGGCCGAACAGGCTCTTTTTTATGATGCTCTGAGAGCAGGCTTAAGGAATGAAACTCTAAAAGGTCTTGATCAGGCGGCAGAGTCTGTAGAAAAAGCCCTCAAAATGGAAATAGATCCGTCTCTTATTAATTTGATCGCCTCAGCGGATATGATATATTTTTCAGGACGCAATAACGGAGTAGCCGAAGAACTGACTCTGAAAACAAATGAGATAACCCGGAAAAAATCGGATTTCCTTGAAGGGACCTACGCAGCCCATGGCATCGAGGAAGTCATGAATTCAAAGGATATTCTTGTTGTTATCGACCCCTTCAGAGAGGAAGAGGAAAAGTTTCTGGAATGTCTGACAAAGGGGGTAGGGGTTCAGATTATTTCAATTGCCTCAAGGAAAACATCATTCACCCATAGCATTGTGATCCCCGAAGCCGGAGATTTTCAAAACTATGTTGAACTCGCGGCGGGATGGAATCTTCTGGTGGAAACAGGTTTGTCCCTTGGAATTGATCTGGATACGCCCGTCAGGGCCAGAAAAGTTGGAAACGAATACATAGAATAAGATAGATAATAGGTTCTGCCGGAAATATTCGGCTAGTCCTCTGTGGAGTGCATCAACAATTCATATTCGCTTGTTGAGAGGCTGGATGCGTCTTCCGTTGAGTTTTCCAGCTTCTCACTGATTTCCTTGCGAATATTCTGAACATCTGCCAGATGGGATGCCATTTTCCTTTTCAATTCAGGAAAACGCTCGGCATCTTTTTCAGAAAAGAAGGATTTTTTTTCTTCTACTGTCTCTATCAGTTTTGAAAGTCTGGTTTTTAGTTTCTGAATGGAGAAGAGGAAATCGTTGCGTCTGATCAAATATGGGTTTTCCTTGAGAAGATCATAGTGGCGGTTCAGGACTGCATCTATTGCAAAAATCTGACTTATCATCCTGGAAGCAAAAAATTCTTTGTCAATGGACAGTTTTAATCCGTTCTGTATATTGATAATCTCCGTATGCAGATAAAAGAGGTTATCTTCATAATGAACCATCTCGCTCATCTTTCGCTCCCAGTCCTTATTTCCTGTTATATGTTTCGGCAACATGGGCATTTAGCTTGACATCAATTAGCTCCTATGCTATTTTTTCACAGCCTCTTTATTTGCTCCCTAGGAGTAAATCATACAAGTCCGCAAGGAGGATATAATGAGATCCTATGAATTTACAGCAGTTTTCCGCGTAAAGGAAGACAACTATGCTACCGGTCTGAAAAATGTTAAAGAAATTTTTGAGAAAAACGGTGTAACAACCCTATCTGAAGAAGATATGGGTGACAGATTATTGGCCTACCCAGTCCTAAAAGACGAACGTGGTCATTACCATCTGCTCAATATCGATGCAGATCCTGCAGGAATCCTTAAAATTGAAAATGCTCTGAAACTTCAGACATCTCTTCTCAGATATCTTTTCGTTAAAAAAGAAAAGTAAGGAGTTTCCATGGCAGAAGATTTAAATCGCGTAATTCTCGTCGGAAGACTGACTCGAGATGCCGAACTCCAATATACAAATACGGGTTGGGCTATTTGCAAAATGGGACTAGCTGTAAACCGGAGACGGAAACAGGGAGATCAATGGGTTGATGAGGCCAACTTTTTTGATGTCACTCTTTTCGGTAAACGGGCAGAATCCCTGAATCAGTACCTCAGTAAAGGAACGCAGCTTGCTGTTGAAGGTCATCTCCGGCAGGAACGCTGGGAGCAGGATGGCAACAAACGCAGCAAGGTGACAATCGAAGCCACAAATATCCAGCTACTTGGAAGTAAAAACGACCGAGGGCAGACGGGAGATTCTTCCCATCAGGGTAATCAACAGGGAACATCAACCCCCAGAAATTCTCAACCTTTTGAGTCATACAGTAAACCTGAAAAGAGTTCGGGCGGAGGACAGGCAGATCGGTTTGAGGATGATATACCATTTTGATTCTTCAGCCCCCAGGGTGAACACTGAAAAATGTGCGGTGCACACAGTTCGTAAAGAAGATCTGAGTTGTTAAAGACTCAGACATTGAATGGATATTGAAATTATGAAATAGGAGAAAATGACATGTCTGAAGATAATCAGAGTGCAAGTACCGGACAGGCAAGTTCTGTCAGTGCAAGACCTTCCGGATACAGATCCGGTGGTCAGGATAGAGGTTCAGGAAGCAGACCTCCCAGAAGAACATTTTACAAGAAAAAAGTATGTAAGTTCTGTAAGAATGGATTGGAAGTCGATTACAAAAAACCAGATTCATTGCGTCGTTTCATCACAGAAAGAGGTAAGATCCTTCCCAGAAGAATCACCGGCACCTGTGCAAAACACCAAAGAATGCTGACAACAGAAGTTAAGAGGTCCAGAGCTCTGGCTCTTCTTCCTTTTGTTACAAAATAATCTAAGGTTGTGAATTGAAAACAAGAGAGATTGGAAAGATTACTGGTATCTCACTCATTACGGCTCTGCTGTATAATGTGGGAATACTATGCCCCTTTTTCGCCGTACCACTGCAATTTTCTGCAGCAGGCAAAAATAGGAGTTCTTTTATACTGTCTTCTCTGGTCTCAATTTTCTTGATTCTAATATTCAGAATCATCGTTCTGAGCCCTTTACAGGCTCTGGGTTTTGTCTATATTGATGGTTTTATTTTATTCCTTGCAGTTGCTGGACTATACGTCTGTAATTTTGAGTTGAAAGATTTTTCACTTCCTGTCCGTATTGCTTTCATAACAGCAGCAGCCGGCGTCTTAAGCCTGTTGGTACTGCCGAAGGCATATGGATTAAAGGATCAGATTATTCTTTCTCTCGATCAGATCCTGATGGTCAGCCGCGGGCTGAATCTGTCGGAAGCTATGACAGGGAGTAGTACAGCTTTAAATGGTGAGACTCTGTTTCTCATTTTGCAGGACCTGATTGGCAGTACTGGATTTGTTTGGTACTACTTTTTCATAACTTTTTCCTATTGGATGGGTTCACAGTTGATGAGCAGGTCAAAAGGGATTCAAACCGTTAAAGAATCGTTTAGTTGGGATTTGCCCGATATTTGGGTATGGTTTCTTTTTATACCGCTGACTCTTTTTTTACTGGATAAGCTGTTTGTGATGCGGGGTATACATTTATTGGGGACTATTCCCCATTATGCTGTGACCAACATTATTTTAATTTCTGCAGGGGCTTATGCTTTAAGAGGAATTAAAATTATTCAGTTTTTCTTAAAGAAGAGGGAAGTGTCCCGTCTGATGCAGCGAATGATGCTGATGACTACGGGATTTCTGATTGTAATGCCGGGTGTCAATCTGGCTCTATTGATATTGATTGCAGGGCTCGGTGTATCCGAACTCTGGGTAAATTACAGACTATTTGACAAGGAGTAAATCCATGAAGATTATATTAAATCAGGATATGTCCAGCCTTGGTGAAGAAGGGGACGTAAAAGTTGTTGCTGACGGTTACGCCAGAAACTTCCTTATACCTAAAAAAATGGCTGTTGCATACAACAAAGCTAACTTGAACATGTTTGAACAGAAAAAAGTATCTATCGAGAAAAGAAAAGAATCCAAGAGAAAAGATGCTATGGGTCTTAAAGACCGCCTGAGCAACGAAACTCTGATCATCGATATGCCTGCCGGTGACAAAGGTAAACTTTTCGGTGCAGTAACACCAGCGACCATCGTTGATGAACTAAACAAAATCGGTCTTGTCATCGAAAAGAAAAAGATCGAAATTTCTGGAAACTCTATAAAACTGACAGGGTCATTCACTGTAAAAGTCAAACTTTACGGCAATGAAACTGCAGATCTGAAAGTGACCATTAATGGTATTCAGACTGAAGGTTCTGAGTCTAGATCTTCTCGTAAAGCAGAAACCAAAGTAGAGACAGCTGCTGTTGCAGAAGAGTCTACTGCAGCCGAAGTTACTGAATCTTCAGCAGCAGTTGAAGATGCAGAAACTGTTTCAGAAAACACAACCGAATAATCGCGGGAGTTTATGGATTCAGGTTCCCTGAAAGACAAAATACCCCCCTATAACGAAGATGCCGAATCTGCGGTATTGGGGTCGCTTCTCATTAATTTTACTCTCGATGCCCTGGATACTGTTCGTATGTATCTGGGAGTCGGGGATTTTTTCAGGACGGCTCATCAGTATATTTTTCATGCTGTTGAGCAACTTGAAAAAAAAGGAAGTGGTGTCGATCTTCTGACACTCATAGAAGAGCTGAAATCAGAGGCCCTTCTTGAAAAATCCGGTGGCGTTGCTTATATTTCGGGACTGACATCATCCGTTCCTACCACAGCAAATATCGAATATTATTCCAAGATCGTGCAGGAGTGCAGTGTTAGACGCAGATTGTTGACAATCAGCGCTAATATACACGCCCAGGCCCATGATGATTCAAAAGATACTGCAGAAATACTGGAAGAAGTAGAACGCCAGGTTTTTGATATTAACGATCAAAGATCCGTAGACTCCATAAAATCAGCCGGGGATGTTATAAAAGACGCGATCTATGTCATAGAGCAGCGTTATTCTCAAAAAGGTGATTTTACCGGTATTCCCTCGGGTTTCGATGATCTTGATGCCTTGACCACGGGATTTCAAAAATCTGAAATGATTGTCATCGGGGCCCGACCTTCTGTAGGTAAAACAGCATTTGCTTTGACCCTAGCCGCCAATATTGCGATCAAAAATAAAATAAACTGCGGTTTTTTTACTCTGGAAATGACAACTCTATCAGTCATGCAGAGGCTCCTGTCCCTTCAGGCAAATATTAATTCCAATAAGATTCGTACAGGATTGCTGAAACCTTCCGACTTTAATAGCCTCACAGATGCTGCCAGCAGTATTTATGATGCTCCCCTGTGGATTGATGACACTCCCAATATGAAGCTTCTGGATTTAAGAGCCCAGGCCAGAAGAATGGTCAGTAAGTATGATGTAAAGATTCTTTTTGTCGATTATCTGGGTCTTATAACTTTTGAAGATAAGAGGATTCCCCGGCATGAACAAATGGCGGAAGTCAGCCGTTCATTGAAGGCATTGGCCCGTGAATTGGATATTCCTATTATTGCTCTGTCCCAGGTCGGCCGTCAGACTGAGGGAAAGGCTCCCGGACTGGCAGACCTCCGTGAATCAGGAGCGATCGAACAGGATGCTGATGTCGTTATGTTTCTCCATCGTGAACGAGGGATTGACAATCATGAAGGAACACCTGAAAATATAGAAACTGAGCTTATCATAGCCAAGCAGCGAAACGGACCTGTGGGTGTGGTTAAAATGGCATTTATACCACATTTTACCAAGTTTGTTCCCCTGGCATACAGCAGTTGAGGGAGATTCAATGAGTTTTTTTGAAGATTACAATCTTGATGAGATAAAAAATGAGGTTGAAGAGGTTGCTTTTAGAGAGCTGGAAAGACAGCTTAGAGCAATTCGAAATGAAGATATATGTAAATGCATAGATTGTGTGCAGGATATGGCTTGTTTTGCCTTAAACCAGATAAAACCACGTTATGCAGTTTCACTTCTTGGTAGTATATTCACAAAAGTTGAAACAGAAACACTGATCAAAGATATTGAGACGGTTGTACAAAAGTCCATTGAAAAAATAAGCCAGAACCCGCTTCACAGCAAATCCTGACTCACTCATATAATGTGGATTCAGATCCAGTCTCCTTTAAAGGAGAACCTGGATCAGTCCTCTTTTTTTGTGTCCATGATTTGAAACTGTGTCCTTACAGCCCGTCCTGTGGCCTGGGAAAAAGAATTGATACTTAGAGCAGCATTTCTGCTGCTTATATAGGGGTTTTCAGTATTTCCCGCGGATATGGCAATCCAGTTGTTATCACTGAGCATATAATAATCAACAATTTTTGTGCCTCTTTGCGGATCAAAGAGAGTGAGGGATCCATCACTATTTATAATATAGAGTATGGACTCATGGTAAAACATGTTGTCTATATTTCTGTCATACTCCCATACTTTTTTCTGAGAACCTCTCAACCTGATGATATCTCTACCGCTGATACTGCCGTAAAGAGTGGGAGTATAAGAGGATGAATCAACGGTGAGAATGGAGTTAATCCATTCTCCATCTCTTCTGTAAAGTGTTGTGACCTGAGACGGATTGTTTTTCTGATGACTTCTGATCTGTGTTTCTGTGGAACCATCACTATTCGACAACAGACCGACTGTATATATACTATTCCCATTCTCCGGGCTGAGAATGTTATGAACCAGGAATCTGTTATCTTCAAAAGGTATAATTTCTCCTGTATTGGTCTGTACAGTGAAGAGGGGATTCCTACTTGTCTTCATAAGAGATTTTCCTGCCATGAGCATTGTATCATCTACAAAGTTCAGACTGACCATTCCCAGAGCTGAGAAATCAAATTCCTTAATGCCCGTATGGATATTGCTGAGAGATGCTTCACCACTGCTTTCCAAAGCCAGCACCTGATTGTTTCGGACATGGATCTGTATCAGCGACGACTTGTAACTGTTGTTGCTGTTAATGACCGAATCCATTACTGGATCATAGAGAACGTATCCTTTTCCTTTGTTTTCAGTAGACCAGATAAGCAGGCGTTCCTGATCATAACCTTCCATATAGGACTCTCCGGGAAGAGGGTTCATAGAGAATCCTATGGTCAGATCGCTCAATCGGTTTAAGCTGTGAACACGAGAGGAAACAAAAAAATTGCTTTTCAAGTTGATTATATCTTTTTCCGACAGCATATACAGCTTGTCCGCATTAAAGCTCAGATCATGAATGGGTGAAATAATATTTTTTTTGAAGATCTCCGGTTTCAGACTATCCTTGTTGATCTGCCAGATTGTTCCACTACTGTCGGAGAGGAATACCCGGTTTTCCGCACTCAGGATATCTCTGAAGGAATCAGTGATTCTGAAATATCCGGTATCCCTTGTCATGTCTTCACTGAAAGGGCGGGAGTTGTTTAAATAGCTTGAGGTTGAAAGGGGAGTGAACCTGGCTCCTGTTGTGTCGGTCTGACTGATACTCAGTTTACCGGTTTCCGATTCCTTAATGATACTGAGTACACCCTTGTTCTGATCAATAGAGTATGAAACCATCCTGGCAGTAGTCAAGGAATCCCTTACTTCTCCGGTCAGGCGGTCAACCATGAAAAGATTATCCTCTTTTCTGGCGATAATATATCTTTTTCCCTCAGTCTGAAGCACTGTGATATCCCTTAAATCCTCTAAAGTAGTCGATTCATTTTGCAGGGATCCAGTACGAATATCATAAAAGCGGAAGTAACCAGAATTGCTATATGCCATGATGGTTGTCTCTTTAGAACCGATATAGGCGGAACTGAATAAACCGTTCAATCGTTTCAAGTAAGAAAACTCCCTGCCGCTTTGACTGTCATAGAGAATTATACTGGGAGTACCGACACGGACAATGAAAAGAAATTTGCCACTACCTGAATATTCAAACTGTACAGGCCGGTTTGTGAGACTCTTAGTAAACAAGTTGCGCCCGGTTTTCCAATTCCAGACTGAAAGTCCGCTGTATCCAGGACGTGTGATCAGGATGGCAATTTCAGTTTTCAGAGGATGAACCTTGATTTCAAGAGATCCCTTTAGTCCTGTATCTACCTGATATTCCAGTTTTTCACTCTCTAAATCCCATATTTTAATCAGACCTGATTCGTCTGCCGAAACCAGCTTTCCGCTCATTTCATGATATTCCAGAGAGGCAACGGATTTATTGTGCCCTGAATCTATGATGATTCTATTACTCTGAGCCATAAGATTGAAAGAGAATGTCATAAGCAGAGAGAGTATTATCATTTTTAATTTATGCATGCTTCATTTCCTCGAGAAAAATAATATATCGTTCATGGTGGCAAATAGTATAAGAGCAAAAACAAGGACCGTTCCTATCATCTGGTATCTGTATAATACAGCTGGATTCGGTTTTCTACGTGTCAAACCCTCTATCAGAAACAAAAGAATCTGCCCTCCATCCAGAACGGGAATGGGAAGGAGATTCATGATAAACAAAGCTATATTAATGAGAGCCAGAAAGCGGAAAAAGCTTAGAAACCCTTCGGAAATTCCATGACTGAATCCTGAAAATGCCAGATCTCCTGTCATATAGGTTATCCGCAGGGGACCCGACACGGCAGACTGCAGGTTGATTCCCTTAAATAGCAGAGTTAATCCTTTTAAAGAATTTTTGACTGTTGAGTATGTTTCGGAAGAACTTTCAGAGAAAGATTTCATGATCTGTCCAGATTCTGTTCTCATTGTCAAATAATCAAATTGGATTCCTGCATTTTCTATCACCTTCGACTGATCCAGAAGGAGGTTCTTTTCGAAACCATTTCTGATTACAGAAATAGATTTTATACCTTCATTTCCCAACAGACTGCTTATCTCCAGGGCATGATGTACTTCCACTCCGTTGACTGATGTGATCCTGTCCCCCCCGAGCAGACCAAAAGAGTGAAACTCAGAATCTTCTGAAAGGGATCTGACTACAGGATCTATCCAGGGGTAAATTCCCAGAGTTCCGGCGCCGCTGTCTTTATTCAATTCCGGACGTACTGATATAGTCTTTTCCAAGCCATTCCGGAGGATGGTCAGGGTTATATCCTCGTCTGGATGAAGGATGATCGCTTCCTGAAGCTGATCAAAGCGCTCAATGTCCTTGTGATTAACTGCAATAACATAATCACCGCTTTGAAGTCCGGCAGAATCGGCTGGATAGTCGGTACGGTCAGTGTATTCCGAGGCCAGAACTATTTGAGAGGGGTAAAAGTAAATATTATATCCTATAAGACTGACAGAAAAGAATATCACTGCGGCAAAAATCAGATTCATTACAGGACCGCTGATTGATACAATGATACGCTTCCACCAGCTGGCTCCGTACATGTCACCATGGGCACTTTCAATTGTTTTGGATTTACTTTCCCAGGCCTGAATCATGGCCTGTTCTCCCTGCATTTTGCAGTACCCCCCCAGGGGGAAGAGGGAAAGGCGGAACTCGGTTCCTTTCCACATCTTGGTATAAATGATTTTACCCCAACCAATGGAAAAGGCTTCCACTTTTATACCCGATAGTCTGGCGGCAATTAAATGACCGGCCTCATGAACGACGACAACAATGGACAGTCCGAAGAGTCCAAAGAGTATTTTCAGTATTATCATGTCTTAAGAGTCCTTATATATGATTCCGCAATTTCTCTGGACTTCCTGTCGCTTTCCAGAATTTCATCTACTGTATTATGCTGTTTAAACCAGTCAAATTCCAGTGTATGTGCCGTGACATCAGCAATGGCAGTAAAACCTATTTTCTCCTTCAAAAAGGCATCCACGGCTACTTCGTTGGCACCATTGTAGGCAATCGGGCTGGCTGCTCCCTGGCGTGCACATTCGAATGCATGATGGAGCATGGGGAATTTTTTCAAGTCAGGTTCATTGAATTCCAGTGTCTTCCCTGCCAGATCAAGGTATGTCCAGGGCACTTTTCTCATCTGAGGATAAAAAAGGGCATCTTGTATGGGCAGTCTCATATCGGGTTCGCTGATCTGTGCATACAGAGCCATGTCTTTTGTTCTGATGAGGGAGTGAACATAGCTTTGTGGATGAATCAAAACCTTGATTCTATCCACATCAAAATCAAAAAGCTGTTGTGCTTCTATTACTTCAAGACCTTTGTTAGCCATAGTGGCCGAATCTATTGAGATTTTCCGGCCCATTGACCAGGTTGGATGAGCGAGAGCCTCATCTATGCTGATGGAACTGAACTCTTCCAATGATTTATTTCTGAAGGGTCCGCCTGATGCAGTGAGGATTATTTCTGAAACATTTTCTTTTCTCTGATTTTCCAGCAGCATAAAAAGGGCCGAATGTTCAGAATCTACAGGTAATAAACGGCAGTTGTTCACCGATGCCAGATGTTTTATAAGTGATCCTGCCAGAACCATCGATTCTTTATTGGCCAGGGCCAGGTTCATGCCGCATTCCAGTGATTTGACCGAGGGGCCTAAACCGCTGGCACCGACAATACCATTGACAACAATATCGGCACGGGAATCCTCAATTAATTGAAGAATCCCAACACCGCCTTGATATGAGATCAGCTGAGAATCGGGTCTTCTGCCGCTCAGGCAGAGGAGGGCATGGGGAAATTCTGCTCCATTCTGGAGCAGAAGGGGCTCATTACTGTGAGCCTGAAGCCCGACAAGAAGGAACTCTTCGGTATATAGACGGATAATATCCAGTGTGTTCTGGCCGATGGATCCTGTTGAACCCAGTAATAATACTTTTTTCATGTTCTATCCTGTAAGGAAGCTTATACGATTGCATAGTTCAGCAGATAATAAAACACAGGAGCTGTCAAAAGAAGTGAGTCTATGGAATCCAGAAGACCCCCTCTCCCCATAACGATGCTTCCCGAGTCCTTCACACCTGCCGACCTTTTTATTCCTGATTCTACAAGGTCACCCAGAATCGTTGTTATTCCAGCGAGAAGTCCCAGAAAGATCATCGACCATAAAGGTCCATTGAATATATGATGTAAAAGAAACCAACTGCAAATGGTTACAAACAATGATGCTATAATACCCCCGCCAAAACCGATAAGGCTTTTATTGGGGCTGACATGAAAAATATTTCTTTTTGAATTTTTTCCAAAAAAAACACCCATAAACCAGGCAAAGGAATCATTGAAATAGACGGTGAGCATAAATACAATGAGGATATAACTTGCAAAATCAAAGCTGGAAAATCTGATGATGAAAGTCAGAAAAAACCCGGGATAAATGAGGCATAGCAATGAACTGGCTGCCGATTCTATGATTCCCTTGAACTGAACAGTTGCCATGGTAAAGGCAGGAATCACAAGGATAAGCGTTGCTGCTGCCAGAAAATAGAAAAGAATGGCACTCTCCGGGAGAACTCCCATCACGATCAGGTAGGTGATGACCGGCAGAATGGCTGAAGAAGTCGTCACTGTTTTAACATGGATGAAGATTCCAGCAGCCTTTATCATTTTAGCCATTTCATGGGTTCCGACTATTGTGATCAGAAGAACAATAGTATTAATGGCAAGATGCTTCGCATAGGGGATTACAATGAGCAATGCCAAAATTGGCAGAGCTGTTCCAAATAATAGAAAACGCTTTTGGATATGTGTCATTTTTTAACTCCGCCGAAACGTCTGTCCCGGTTTTTAAATGAATCGACTGCTTCCCGCAGATCTTCTGCAGACCAGTCCGGCCAGAGTTTTTGTGAGAAATATAACTCCGCATAGGCCGTCTGCCAGATAAGGAAGTTGCTAATTCGTTTTTCACCACCTGTCCGTATAAGAAGATCAACCGGTGGCAGATCTGGATTGTCTAGATGAGATTGAAGTTCATCCACTGTCAGGTCTGTGTCGGGATTTTCATGGATATGCCTGTTGACTGCCCGGACAATTTCATCCTGACCGCCATAATTGATGAGTAGGTTCACCGTTAGACCCTTGAAATGAGAAGTCTGTTCCATGACTGAGGATAACTCTTTTTGAATATCAGAAGGAAGCCTCTCCAGGTCACCACTATGAACCACTCTGATTGAGTTGTCCTTGTAGAACTGGTATTCTTTTTTCAGATAGCTTTTAATAAGAACCATCAAAAATGAAATTTCATCTTCTGTTCTTTTCCAGTTTTCCGTCGAAAAGACATAGAGTGACAGGTTTTTAAGACCCATATCCGACGCTGCCTTGACGATTGCCTTGGCTGCAGTCAGCCCTTCTTTATGACCGACAGAACGGATCTGACCCCGGTTTTTAGCCCAACGACCGTTTCCATCCATAATGATTCCTACATGGGAAGGACAGCTTTCCTGGGAAATCATTAAATTTCCATTATTTCTTTTTCTTTTTCATCAATAATGATTCCGATATCCTTAATGTACTGATCAGTCAGTTTCTGAATGTCATCCATTCCTTTCTTTTGTTCATCTTCTGTGAAGTCACCTTTCTTGATGAGCTCATTCACATCACGACGGATGTTGCGGATGGAAACGCGGCTGTTTTCACCCACATTTTTGGACTGTTTTACCAGATCTTTGCGCCTTTCTTCTGTGAGAGGTGGAATATTAATGCGAATGACCTTTCCATCATTGTTTGGATTCAGAGATAATTCGGATGTCAGTATAGCTTTTTCAATTCCACTCAGTGCATTTTTATCAAAGGGTTGAATTACAATCAGTCTGGCTTCGGGAATTGAAATATTAGCCACCTGATTCAAAGGTGTAGGTGTTCCATAATAATCGACGTGAAGTTTGTCAAAGAGGTTTGCTGAGGCTCTTCCTGTTCTGATCGTATTGAAATCTTCTTTCAACGCCTTGACAGTTTTTTTCATTTTTTCTTCTGCAATTTTTTTTATAGTATCCATTCCTAATTCACTCCCTTGTGTGCATTTATGCTCATTATATGGACCAATGGCTGGGTATAAACTCTATTAACCCAGGAATACTTATAAATATTAACACCCCCTGTTCATAACAGGGGGTGTAATATCAAATTATTTATTCTTCTTCTTCGCCAACCAACATATAGATGTAGTCAGTCAGTTCAACTTTTCCACCCACAGCCTTGGCTACTTCGGCCACTGCCTGGGAAACAGACAGTTTGTCATTCTTGACAAAGGACTGATCAACAAAACAAATCTGAGAAAGATGTTTGTTAAGTTTTCCTTTCACTATGCCGGCAACAACCTTTTCAGGTTTATCAAGATTGGCAGCCTGTACCTTGAAAATACTTTCCTGTTCGGAAATATAGTTGGCATCCACTTTGTCACGGTTCAGGTAGGAGGGATTAAAAGCCGCTGCGTGCAGAGCAAGATCCATTCCCAGTGCCTTTACTTCGTCTTTACCAGCGGTTTCGGCACTGTCACAGCTAAGTTTTACCATAACACCGATCTGTCCGTTGTTGTGAAGATAATCCACAACTGTATCCGATTCGGAAACTTTCAGGGAAGCAATTCTTTTGACAGACATATTTTCTTTAAGGATGGAGATGACTTCTTTAACAAGAATCTCCACTTCGCTGTTTACTTCTGTATATTTCTTTTCAGCAACAACAGCTGCAATTTTTGAACCTGCACTGGTGAATACAGCATTCTTGGCTACAAAATCTGTTTCACAGCTCAGCTCTATTGCGGCTGCTGTGTCGCCGACAACGGCTGTGAATACGGCACCCGAATTTGTTGACCGTCCACTTCTTTTATCAGCACTTGCCAGACCCTTTTCTTTCAGAATCTTTTCGGCAGCTGCAAAATTTCCATCCGCCTCAACAAGTGCATTTTTACAATCCAGCATTCCTGCCAGAGTTTTGTCTCTAAGTTTTTTAACGTCAGCTGGTGATACTGCCACAATTTTCTCCTCTTAGTCTGTAGTGTACACAACATCGCTGTCATCAGCCTTGGCAGCTTTAACAGGAGTTTCTGTTTCTTTGATTTCAACAGGAGCTTTAGCTGCTTTAGGAGCTTCAGCTGCTTTAGGAGCTTCAGCTGCTACAGGAGCTTCAGTTGCTACAGCTTCTTCTTCAGCTTCTTCTTCCTGAAGGCTTTCAATGACTTCGAGTCCGATTTCATTATCAGCTTCTACGACTGCATTGGCTATAATCTGTGTGAAAAGACTAATCGCTCTGATTGCATCATCATTTCCGGGGATGGGGTAGTTGATTCCTTCAGGATTACAGTTTGTATCAACAACTGCAATGATAGGAATGCCCATTCTTTTTGCTTCTGCCACTGCAATGGCTTCTGTCTTGGTATCAATAATAAAAATCACTCCGGGGAGTTCAGACATGTTCTTGATTCCGCCAAGGTTTTTTTCAAGATTTCCTTTTTCTTTCAGGAGCTTGGAAACTTCCTTTTTGGTCAGCTGTTCAAAAGTTCCGTCAACTTCCATTTTCTCAATTTTCTTGAGCTGATGAAGAGATTTTTTAATGGTTGAAAAGTTGGTCAGCATTCCACCGAGCCAGCGATTGTTGACATAAAACATGTCACAGCGTTCCGCTTCTTTGGCAATGGCAGCCTGTGCCTGTTTTTTCGTACCTACAAAAAGAACAGATTTTCCATCCAGTACGGTTTTACGAACAACGTCATAAGCCTCACGGATTGAAACGATTGTTTTTTGAAGGTCGATAATATGAATCCCGTTTCTTTGTGAAAAAATAAATTTTTTCATTCTGGGATCCCAACGTTTGGTCTGATGACCAAAATGTACACCTGACTCGAGCAGGTTCTTCATTGTTACTACAGCCATGTAGTCTCCTATATCCACTATCAAAAAGAAAGTGGTCCTTCGCTTAGTCTCAGTTGCAGTAAAGATTTAAATGAAAATCTTTTGCAACCGGAAATTTTTTAGTTGCCGAAATTCAGCAGCCTTAAGATGCCATAGATTAGATTTATTGGCAACCCCATAACATTGTAGTAAGTGCCATTAAGAGAAGAAACATATTTCCCTCCCTGCTCTTGTATCCGGTAGGCTCCGGCGACTCCAATCCATTCTCCTGTATCGAGATAATCATCAATTTCCATGGAGTCCATGGATGAGAAAGTCACGTCTGTACTCTCATGCTCTGTGACATAGGTCCTGCTCCGGGGGGAATAAATACTGAAAGCTGTGATGACCTGGTGTGTCCTGCCCTGAAGAAGATTCAATATCCTGGCGGCATCCTCCCGGTTGTATGCTTTTCCTATCTTTTCATCACCCAGGACAATCAGGGTATCTGCCGTTAATATCCAGGCATCATCCCTCAGTTCCGGCCTCTGATTCAGGCAGGCTATCATTTTCCGTTCCGAGAGATTTTTTGCCAGATCCAGGGCATACCAAGTCTGATCCATCGGTTCATCAACATCTACGCCAATGACTGTACATCTCAGACCCATCTGTTCCAGGAGGAGCTTTCTTCGGGGAGAGGCAGATGCCAGATGGATTGCTCCTTTCATTTTAAATCCTGATATTTCGGCTCATTAATCATGAATCATGATCCCGTTTATTGACTAATAAGGAGGGCATCTGGAGGTTGAAGAAAATCGCCAATGACCGAAATACAAATATAAAAGATATGGCTGTGAAGGCTGGTAGGGGAGAATCCGGGATAAAAAACCTTAATACACCATAAAGGATAATCCCCAGCAGAGCAGGTGAAGCATAGAGTTCTTTCGTGATAAGCAGGTTGGGTCTTCCTGTGAGTACGTCTCTCATGACACCGCCCCCCATGCCTGTGATCATGGCCATTGCCAGAGCCACCGGAAATTTATATCCCAGATTGATTGTTTTTTCGAAGGCCTGAATACAAAAATAAGCAACCCCCAGGGCATCAAAGTAGAGGAGCATTCTGTAACGGGCCTGGTTGATTCTGGATATTTTTAAAAGAAAAAATATAAGAACCGATGCCGTCAGGGCCACGATTATATATTTGAAATCCTGAACCCAGAATACGGTGACATTTAATATTGTGTCTCTGATCGTCCCGCCACCGATGGCTGTAATCACTCCCAATACGGCCAGGCCGAGGATGTCTCTGTCTTTTCTGACGGCTCCCAGGACTCCCGTGATTGCAAAAACGGCTACCGCTGCCTGACCCATTATATATTCAATCATAATAGCAGTATTATAGAGGGCAAGTGAGAGGTTTTCCAGATGTTCTGATGATTATGGATTTTCTGAGGCAAAAAGATTTAATTCCATCTGAGCCTGGGGTTCTTTGTATAAATCACCCTGAAGTTTTCCAAGAGATAATCCCAGGAGTCTGACTGGAATGGCTCCAGCCTCCGTTTTATTTAACAGATCCGGGACAAGGCTGAGAATATCCTCCTTGTTCCTCAAGATGGTCGGGCTTTGTACAGAGCGGGTGCAGAGTCTGAAATCATGGTATTTTACTTTCAGTGTCAATTGTCTGGCCTGGACATTCTGGTTTCTCAGGTCCTCTTCAATGCGTGCGCCGATTTGTTCCAGTTCTGCCATAATCTCATGGCTGTCCGTCAGATCAGAAGAAAATGTATTTTCCCTTCCCAGTGACTTTCTTGTATGTTCCGGTTCAACCCTGCGATCATCAATGCCCCTTACTGCATTATAATAATAGCTGCCTGATTTACCGAACAAATCCAGAAGCTCATACATTTCCAGCTTTTTCAGATCCGAGCCCCACTCAATCCCCAGCTGTTTCATCCGTGCTTCTGTTTTTTTTCCAATCCCCCAAAATTTGCCAATGGGCAATTTTTCCAGAAAAACTTCTGCTTCTTCGGGCCTGATCACTGTCATGCCCTTGGGTTTATGAATGTCAGAGGCAATTTTGGCAATGAATTTGTTATAAGAGACCCCAGCAGAGGCGGTGAGATGAGTTTCATCAAAGATCCTTTTCAGAATTTCCTGAGCTATTCTGGTCGCCGAAGGATTGTTCATCTTGTTTTCTGTAACATCAAGATAGGCTTCATCCAGACTCAATGGCTCCACCAGATCGGTGTAGGAGAAAAAAATACTCCGGATAATGTCTGAGGCTTCCTTGTATTTGCTGAAATTATGATGTGTCACAAAGATGGCCTGGGGACAGAGCTTATAGGCCTGGGTAGAGGGCATGGCTGAATGAATCCCGTAGACTCTGGCCTCATAGGAACAGGTGGATACAACACCCCTGCTGTTAGGAGGTCCACCCACCACAACCGGTTTTCCTCTTAAGGCCGGATTGTCTCTTTGTTCAACCGATGCGTAGAATGCATCCATATCAACATGAATGATTTTTCTCATATATTTATACTACACCTTAGTTAAGTGTTTTATCAAGTCTGACATTGAATTTTGAATGCTTCATCTGATCATAAATTATCACCCGCCGGGGTGAATCAGAACAAAAGAACGAAATCACCCCGATCGGGTCATTGATGAAATCGTCCTGAAGAGGAATATTGATAATGCGGGAGGTCAAGATGAAGAAAAAATATATTCTGACAGGACTTATAGCATTCCTGTTTCTCTTGTTTCTTGCCTGGACTCTGATGGTTTCCATCTGGGGCATCAATCAGGATCAACAGATTCCCGGCTGGGTAAAAGCAGGTTATCTGGGCACTACTATCCTGATCATTGTTCCCATTATGATCATGATGATTGTCACCGCGGTGAGAAGAAAAAAAGAGATAGATGAGGAGGATGAAGATGATCTTAGTCAATACTGAAGGAATTTCTGAAAAAAAACTGGAAATGCTGGGAATTGTGAAGGGGAGTACCGTACAATCACGGAATGTTGGTAAGGATATAATGAGCGGCTTGAAAACCCTTGTTGGGGGTGAAATCACAGCTTATGCCGACATGCTGGATAAAGCCCGGGCTCTGGCTACCAAAAGAATGGTGGCAGAAGCGGAAGCGTTGAACGCCGATGGGGTTGTTAATATTCGCTATGCCTCCAGTTCGGTTATGCAGGGGTCTGCAGAAGTCATGGTCTATGGTACGGCCGTAAAATTTCTTTAATCCTAAAAAATCAACAGATATTGGAACAGGATTATGGTATATAATCATACATTATGGATTCACTGTATGATTCACTCTACAAAATGGAGATAAGGAAGGGAGAAGAGGAAGCCTGCCGCATCAGATTCCTCATTCTGGGAATATTGATGACAGGCTTCTTTCTTTATCTTCAATATGGAGCGCTCCTTGTTTCCGGATGTCTTTTTATTTCCAACTATTTTTACCTGAGAAGAATCGTAAAAGAAAAAAAAGTACTTTCCCCCTATATTCTTATATTTTTGGAGATCTTACTGATTGGGGGAACGTCTTTGATTTTAAAAGAATCAGATTTCCAAATTCTCCTTGTCTGCCTCTACCTTATCATTCTATATTCCGCATCTCTGCGTCTCAGGGATAGTCTCATCCTCTTCTCCGGAATTCTCATCATTCTGATCATGAATCTGGGATTCTTTCTTTCCCTCTATAAGATACGAAACAATCTGAATCCTCATATTATGGAGTGGCCGGGTTTCAAGACTCAGATACTATTAACACTCTCTGTTCTTCTTTTTTCATTAGCCGTATTAAGCAGGCCTCATCTCATTAAGAGGATACTCTCGAATCAACAGCTCTTTTTTGACAGGATCAGCAGTGAAAATTATTCACTGGTGGAATCCCTTGATTCTTTCTGCACCGATTATGGTTTAAGCGAGAGAGAATCCGAGGTCCTGGGAATTCTTATAAGAGGAAAAACATACAGAATGATCGCCGGAGAGCTCTTTATTTCTCTGGATACAGTGAAAAGTCATATCAAAAGCATTTATAGGAAAACTGCGGTCCGGGGCAAATCAGAACTCATAATAAAACTCAGAAATACCGCCCTTGTCCGCCGCTGAAATTCCGACTAATATGGGACATTATGTCTGAACCCGAAAAAACATCCCCCCGGGGAAAAGATATTCATCACCGAAAATCCTCTGGGATCAATCCCCTGCTGATACCCCTGCAAAAAGATTTAAAGAAGGTCCGGGGCTGTGATTTTCATGCCTTGAGAAGGGATTTAAACCGCCTGGAAAATAATAAAAAACTCACAGAAGAGTCACAGGATCTAATCAGTCTGAAAAGAAAAATTCTCAGCTCTGAAGAAGAGAAACAAAGGCGGCTCCTCCGAAAACCCCGGTACAACTGGAATCCTGATCTTCCTATAAGCTCCCGGAAAGATGAAATCATTCAATCTATCAGAGATAATCAGGTCATTGTTCTGGCAGGTGAAACCGGGAGTGGAAAAACGACCCAGATTCCAAAATTCTGTATGGCCGCCGGCCGGGGCATTGAAGGCAAAATAGGATGTACCCAGCCCCGTAGAATTGCCGCCTTAACCGTTGCCGAGAGGATCGCTCAGGAACTGGGAGAACAACCCGGACAGAGCGTGGGATATAAAATTCGTTTTCAGGATAAGGACAAGGCGACAAGTACCATCAAAATCATGACAGACGGGATTCTATTGGCGGAAACCCAGCGGGATGCCTTCTTAAATGAATATGACACCCTGATTATTGACGAGGCTCATGAGCGCAGCCTGAACATAGACTTTATTCTGGGTTATCTCAGACAGCTTCTGAAAAAAAGAAAGAATTTAAAGCTTATTATTACTTCGGCGACCATTGATACAAAAAAGTTTTCACAGGCTTTCGACAATGCTCCGGTCATTGAGGTTTCCGGCAGGACCTTTCCTGTAGAACTCCGCTATGATGATGAAGACCTCAGTGAAGAGGGCTCTCTGGCCGAAAGAGCCGCGTCGGCGGTTCAATCCCTTGTTTCAAGAGACTCCAGAGGGGATCTTCTGATTTTTATGCCTACCGAGCAGGATATTCGGGAGTGCTGCGATATACTCACGGGGCAGCAGAAGAGTGCCCTCATACTGCCTTTGTACGCCCGTCTTTCCTCTTCGGATCAGAAAAAAGTATTTGCCTCATCGGGCAGCCGTAAAATAATCGTATCTACAAATGTGGCCGAAACATCCCTGACCATTCCCGGGATCAAATACGTCATTGATACGGGTATGGCTCGCCTGGCCCAGTATTATCCTTCTACGGGTACATTTGCCCTGCCGGTCATCCCCGTTTCCCGGAGTAGTGCGGATCAGAGGAAAGGCCGCTGCGGTCGTGTGGAAAATGGGATTTGTATCCGTCTCTATACTGAAGAGGATTTTGAAAGCCGTCAGGAGTTTACTCCTGCTGAGATTCTGAGAACCAATCTGGCCGAGGTCATTCTGAGAATGCTCTCTCTCCGATTGGGAGAGCCGGGAGATTTTCCCTTTATCGACCCCCCGACCTCCACAGGAATCAGTGACGGGTATAAAACACTCCTGGAGCTGGCAGCTGTTGAGAATAGAGGGAGTGGGAAAAACAGAGCCTACGCTCTGACTCCCCTTGGCAAAACAATGGCGTCCATGCCCATCGACCCCAGACTGGCCCGGGTCATACTGGAAGCCTCCAAAGAACGCTGCCTGGAAGAGGTTCTGATCATCGCGTCCTCCCTGAATGTTCATGATCCCCGGGAAAGGCCTCAGGATAAGGCTGGTTCGGCAGATCAGGCGCATGCCAAGTTCAGACACGATGAATCGGATTTTATGACCAGACTCAATATCTGGCGGTATTTTGAAAAAAACTATGACACCAGCAAGACGGGAAATCTCAGAAAATTCTGCAAAGAGAATTATATGTCTTTCAGGAGGATGAGGGAGTGGCAGGATATTTTCCGCCAGCTGAAACTCCAACTGGAGGGAATGGGATATAAAGTCAAAGCCTACGAGGGGAATGAAGACAACTATTTCCCCTCCATTCACAGGTCTATCCTCTCAGGATTTCTGTCTCATATTGCCTTGAAAAAGGAAAAGGTATACTACAAAGCCACCAGAAACAGGGAGCTCATGATCTTTCCCGGATCCGGTCTCTTCGGCGGTCAGAGGGCTGGAGTCTGGATTGTCTGCGGAGAGATTGTGAAAACCTCTAAACTCTTTGGCCGGATTATCGCTAATATTGATTCTGCCTGGCTGGAGGATCTGGGTGCCCATCTCATGACAGAGAGTTACCATAGTCCTGTCTGGTCACAGGATAAGGGGGCTGTACTGGCTGTGCGTCAGAAGAGGCTCTTCGGATTTATCATTGCCGAGGGGACCGTACCCTACGGTCCTGTCAATCCCGGCGAGTCTACGGATCTGATGATTCGGGGTGCTTTTCTGGAGGGTGCCATCAGGGACAGGTCTAACTACCCTTTCCTCGAGAAAAATATAAATCTTATAGATTCCATCGTTAATATGGAAAATAAAATCAGAAGGCGGAATCTTCTCGTTACCGATGAAGAGTTGTTTCTCATCTATAAGGAACGCCTGGGAGATCAGGTGTATGATCTGGGTCTTCTTGAGAAGCTTCAGAGAGAAAAAGGCCCTGACTATCTGGTTATCAGTGAAGAAGATCTGCTCAAGGGGCAGACGGATATGAATATTCTGGCCCAATTTCCGGACACTCTGAGCATCGGGAATGTGGATGTTTCGGTGGAATATAATTTTGAACCGGGAAAAGATGAGGACGGTGTCACCCTGCAGATTCCCGTTCAGGACGCTACAAGAGTTCAGGCCTCTCAGCTGGATTGGGCTATTCCAGGTCTTCACCGGGAACGGGTCAGTGCCCTCCTCAAGGGACTGCCAAAAAAAACAAGAAAACAGTTGACCCCCATTAACTCAACGGTTGATGAAATCGAAAAGAAAATGAAAATACAGGATGATCAGCGCCTGACCAGGGCCCTCAGTGAGTTTCTCTACAAGGAGTGGGGTATCAATGTTCCTCTGAGTGACTGGGATGAGAATGCCCTGCCGGAGCATCTGAAAATCAGAATTGCCGTGACGGATGAGCAGGGCAAGGTGATCGAAACGGCCCGTGATACTGAGGTCCTCTATAAAAAACATGATGCTTCCATAGATCTCAAAGTCTTGAAAAACAGCCGGAGAGAATGGGAACAGACAAATCTCCGATCCTGGGACTTTGGTACTCTCCCGGCAGAGATCACAAAAACCGGTAAAAAAGGAGTCATTTACAGACTTTTTCCGGCCTTGAAAGACTGCGGGGATGACAGTGCCGCCATTGTCCTGCTGGAGAATAAGGATGAAGCCGCCGATATTCATCATAAGGGTGTGGCTCTGATGCTGCGTCTGAGTTATACAAAAGAAGTCAGATCCTTTAAACAGGAACTTTCAGGGATTTTTCCCTTTACCGATGGAGCGGCGTATTTTGGCGGCCGGAAAGACCTGGAAAAAAGGATTTGTAATCGAATTTTTTGGGAGATCAGTTCATCCGGGATCAGAACAGAAGTTGAATTTCTGTCGTTGAAGAAAAACACGGCTCCTGAATTATATGCAAGGGCGGAGATCATCTATCGTCAAACCAGCCTGATTATCGATGAATTTAGAGGTACCCGGCTCTACCTTTCTCAAGCAGAAAGGAAGGGGCGGGGAAAAACATATATCGAGGCTAGACGGCAGGAGCTTGAAGAATTGATACCCAGGAATTTTATAGACCGTTATCCCGCGGAACGGCTGGTTGAACTGATCAGGTATATGAAGCTGATACGTCTCCGCGCCGAAAAGGGAATTCTGAATCCGGGGAAAGATCTGGATCGGGATACAAGGTTTCAGCGCTTCTGGAACAGGTATCAGAAAATAGTTGCAGGGCTCCCTGAATGGATTTCTCCCGAAAGGCGGGCCGAAGTGGATTCCCTCTGGTGGTATTTTCAGGAGTATAAAATATTTCTGTTTGCTCAGGAGATGAAAACAAAGGAAAAAGTTTCCGAAGAGAGAGTCGAAAAAAGAGTGGAAAATCTGCAGGTAATGTTGTGAACCCATTTCAAAGGTTTTTACTGGCCCTGGGCCTTATCGTCATTCTTATTTTCTCGGGAGTCACAGGGTATATGGTGCTGGAGGGCTGGGAGTTCAGCGACAGCCTTTATATGACCTTTGTCACTATCTCAACCGTCGGATTCGCCGAGGTTCATCCTCTGACCACAGAAGGCCGCTACTTTACCATCGCTCTGATACTGGTGAGTCTGCTGGTCATCGGTTATATCATTACTACACTGATGTCCTTCCTCTTTGAAGGGCAGCTGCTTCATGCTATGAGGGAGAGAAGAATGAAACATTTTTTAATGCAGATGAAAGATCATTTTATTATCTGCGGATTTGGTGAGGTCGGTAAAGAAACGGCGGAAGAGTTGAACCGGCATAAGATCCCCTTTGTCATTGTGGACCTCAGTCTGACAGAGGCTGACAAGAGCCGATACTCCAGCTATGCCATGATTCAAGGGGATGCTTCTGAAGAGGAGATTCTGGATCAGGCAAAAATCATGAAAGCCCGGGGGCTGATCAGCTGCCTTCCTGAAGATCCTCAGAATGTTTTTACCGTACTCACAGCCAGACAGATGAATCCGGATCTTCAAATTGTATCCAGAGCCTCTCTTAAGAGGACAGTCCAGAAATTGATAAAGGCCGGTGCAAACAGGGTCATCACACCCAAAGCCATCGCAGGAAAACAACTGGCGACAGTGAGCATCAAACCTCAGGTCATGCAGTTCCTGGATACCATCTCTTCCGGTGAAAATGAAGAGATCCATATTGAGGCCTGCTCTCTGGAAAAAGAATCCGGTCTGATAGGAAAATCTCTTCGAGAGAGCAATATCGGTCAGCACACAGGTGCCGTTATCATTGGAATCCTCGATGGCGAAGGTCGTCTTAAGAGTAATCAGTCCAACCGGAGTAACATCGCCACCATTGAACTCGAAGAAGGGGATGTTCTTATGGCCATGGGAAGCGAAGAACAGCATAAATCCCTGTTGAGATTTTCGAGGGAAAAATAAAAGACTCCCCGAGTGTCTCCGGGAGTCTTTATCTCACATCAGATAATTAACTCTCTTCTCTTAAGAGGTTCAGGGCAGAACCAGCCATGAACCAGCGTATCTGTTCTTCATTCAGTGTATGAACCGCTGTGACTGTTTCGATCGATCCGTCTTTGTGTGACAGAATCACCTGGATTGATGAGGATGGTGCCAGATTGCAGACGCCGGTCAGTGAAATACTGTCCTCTTCCTGAACCTTCTCATAATCTTCCGGGTTTTTAAAAGTCAAAGCCAGGAGTCCCTGTTTCTTTAGATTCGTTTCATGAATACGGGCAAAACTTTTAACGAGAACCGCCCCGCAACCCAGGAGCCTGGGGCTCATGGCCGCATGTTCTCTGCTGCTTCCCTCTCCATAGTTTTCATCTCCCACAATGATGAAGGATAGACCTTGTTTCTTATAAAACCGGGCATTTTCTGCAAAGGTTCTGGAGCTCTCCCGGTTGATCAGGTTTCTCCCTTTCCCTGTTTCTCCACTGAAGGCATTGACCGCACCGCTGAGCATGTTGTCAGAAATGTTATCCAGATGACCTCTGAACTTCAGCCAGGGGCCGGCAGGACTGATGTGATCGGTGGTACACTTACCCCTGGCTTTACACAGAAGGGGCAGGTTCATGTAGTCCTTGCCATCCCAGGGGGCAAAAGGTGTCAGGAGTTGAAGACGTTTGGAATCATCGGCCACAATGACATTTGTATCAGCACCAGAGGGAGTTCGATATCCTGTTTTACTGTCCTCATATCCTTTCAGAGGGAGTTCATTTCCTTTGGGTACATCAAATTGTACCTTTTCTCCCTTTTCATTGAGAACCCAGTCTGTGAGAGGATTGAAGTCCAGTTTCCCCGTGATTCCCATGATGGTGACCATCTCGGGGCTGGCAATAAATGAAAGGGTTTCAGGATTTCCGTCATTCCGGCCTCTAAAGTTCCTATTGAAACTGTTGACCAGTGAATTTCTAACCCCCTTCTCAACATCCTCTCTCTGCCACTGACCGATACAGGGGCCGCAGGAATTGGAGAGGATTGTGGCTCCGCCCTTAATCAAAATATCCATCTGACCGTCTCTTTCCAGGGTCTCTTTCACTAGTTGTGACCCCGGAGAAATCAGGAGGGGGAGGGCCGGTTTTATTCCCTTTTCAAGAGCCTGGGTGACAATAGAGGCTGAGCGGTCAATGTCTTCATAGGATGAGTTGGTACAGCTGCCGATAAGAGCCGCCGTGAGAGTGGTGGGCCAGCCTTCTCTGAGAGCTTTCTCTTTCATGTCTGAGAGGGATGTCACCGCATCCGGGGAATGAGGTCCTGTAATTTGCGGCTCCAGATCACTCAGATTGATTTCGATAAGCAGATCATAATAATCTGCAGGATTCAGAGCGACTTCATCGTCGGCACAGAGGATGTCCCTGTTCTGATCTGCTGCCGATGCCAGGGCTTCTCTCCCTGTAGACTTTAAGAAGGCATTCATTTTTGCATCATAGGGGAAGAGGGAACAGGTTGCTCCCAGTTCGGCTCCCATATTGGTAATGGTGGCCTTACCCGTACAGCTGATGCTCCCGCATCCCTCTCCGAAATATTCGATAATCCTGTTGGTTCCGCCTTTGACAGTCAGAATTTCAAGGAGTTTGATAATGACGTCTTTGGGGGAGGTCCAACCGCTGAGTGATCCCGTCAGTTTTACACCGACAATCCCCGGATTTTTAACCTCCCAGGGTAAACCGGCCATGACATCAGAGGCATCCGCGCCGCCCACGCCGCTGGCAATCATTCCCAGGCCTCCGGCATTGGGGGTATGAGAGTCGGTTCCGATCATCAATCCCCCGGGATAAGCATAATTTTCCAATACGATTTGATGGATGATTCCGGCACCGGGTTCCCAGAATCCAATATTGTAGCGGCTGGAGGCAGAGGAAAGAAACTCGTAGACTTCCTTGTTTTCATCCTTGGCTCTGGCCAGGTCTTCCTCATTCCCTGTGTAGGCTCTGATCAGGTGGTCACAGTGAACTGTTGCAGGAACCGCCGATTCCTTCCTGCCGCTGAGCATAAACTGGAGGATTGCCATTTGAGCCGTTGCATCCTGCATGGCGACCCTGTCAGGCTGAAGGAGAAGAAAGCTTTCAGACCTGGTTAAGTCCTGGTTTTCAGGATCTCTTAAATGTCCATAAAGTGTTTTTTCGCTCAGGCTTAAGGGTCTGCCCAGTCGTTTTCTGATGATTTTCAGATTGGAACGGGTCAGGTTATAGGTCTTTTCTACTAGGGACAGGGGGCTTGTACGGTTCGCCATGGAGACTCCTCATATTTTTTTATGTATTTTAAAGCACTTCACAACAGGCATAACAGAATATTGAGGGAAGGCTTGTTCCACAATTCTGATTAATTATTACAGGAAAATGAATAAATAATCAATTTATCCCTCCATAACTGTATAAATATTGAATCCACAGAATATAAAAATCCATACCCTTTAGATACTTATTGTTTTCCATGGTGTTTTTTTTTATATTTATAAAATGCTGAAACATCCTCAGGAGCCAGACTAATGAAAACAACTCAGAGAAAAGGTTTCTTTTCTCATTTTTTCTCTTCTTTAAATCTTATACGGCTCATTTTTATTAATCTCCTGTTCTGGGGAGTTGTCGTTTTTATCCTCTTTTCCATACTCCCCCGGAAGGTGCATGTTCCCGAGGATGCATTGCTTTACTTGAAACCCCTGGGGACTCTCGTTGAAAAAAATGACGGTGCGTCTATGCCGGAATGGATGGAAGCTCTGACCGGTCCCATATCGGAAACATCCGCTTTTCGTATCTCCAGGTTGATTAGAATGGCCGGTGATGACCAGAGGATCAGGATCTTAGTCCTGGATTTATCAGAACTTCAGTATGCCTCTTTGGCAGTTCTTCAGGAAATTGAATCGGACATTCAGTATTTCAGGACCCAGGGGAAGGCTGTTTATGCCTGGGCTGATCACTATAACCTCTACAGTTATTATCTGGCTTCGGCGGCCGACGCTGTCTATATGGATCCCATGGGACAGGTCCTTCTGCCTGGTTACAGCCTGTACAGATCCTATTATGGAAATGCCATGGAAAAATGGAATCTGGAGATGGCTTATTTTCATGCCGGTGAGTTCAAGTCTTATGGGGATTCCTATATTGCATCCGCCATGTCTGATGACATGAAAAAAGAAAATCAGCGTTGGTTGGACCATCTCTGGTCTCAGTATCTGGAGAGGGTGGGAGAGAACAGAAATCTGAGCCGGGGGGCATTGGAATCCTGGATAAAAAAATATCCTGACGACATTGGAAAACAAGGCAGTTCGGAGGCTCTTTCGGCTCTGTCATCAACAATTCTGGATGGACTCCTCAGTTTTACCGACTTTGACAGGGAAATGATGAAAAACCTGGAAGGCGGTGACAACTCTGTCCTGTCCTGGTATGAATATGACAGACTCCTTGATTTTACTGATGCCCAGCCAGGTGAAAAAACTGTGGCCGTTATCACAGCCTCCGGACAAATCCATCAAGGTGAATCCTCACCCTGGTCAATCGGGTCTGATTCTCTGATCTCTCATCTGGATGAAATCGGGAATGACAGCTCCGTAAGGGCTCTCGTGCTGAGACTGGATACAGGGGGAGGAAGCGCCTATGCCTCTGAGCTGATACGGCGAAAGCTCATTGAATTGAAATCCCGGGGAGTGACTATCCTGGTTTCCATGGGAGGAGTCACTGCCTCAGGAGGGTATTGGATTGCCACGGCTGCCGATGAAATCTGGACAGCCCCCGGGACGATTACCGGCAGCATCGGAGTCTTTACACTCATTCCCCAGCTAGCCGCCTTTGCCGATGAGACACTGGGAATCCGCTCTGACGGAGTGGGGACTACCTGGATGAGCGGACAGGACAGGATCGATCAGCCCCTGAATGACCAGTCCCGCAGCTTGTATCAGGGAACAGTGGATAATACATATAATCAGTTTCTTACACTCGTATCAGAAAGCAGAAATCTGCCTCTTAAAAGCCTGCTGCCCCTGGCGGAAGGCCGTATCTGGAGTGGCGAAGAGGCCCTGAAGAATGGTCTGGCCGATCATTCCGGTACCATGCAGCAGAGTATTACCGCTGCCGCGGCTCTGGCCGGTCTGGAAGACTATCACATCCGCTACCAGAGAGATGAAAACCTGAACCTCCGTCAGTATCTGATGAAGATGCAGCAGGGGAATTTCTCCCTGTCAAAATATTTCACCGGAATTGATATTTCACTTCCCCCAATAATCCCCGGAAGGGTCTATGCCCTGTCACAGATAGGGAACAAATAAAAGGATGGATTATACTGATAATTGGAGTTAGATTGATAGGTATGGAAATAATACTGCCCCTTTATCTGGTGAACAATATGCCCTGGGTCTGGCTTGGAATTGCCGTGATCATGACCATCATTGAAGGACTGACCATGGGGCTGACGACTGTCTGGCTCGCCCTGGCTGCTCTTGTTTCTATGGTGCTGGCTTTTTTTATACCATCCCTTACCACCCAGATTACGGTATTCCTGATCCTCTCTATTCTTATGCTTGCATTTACACGGCCTCTGGCTGTCAATAAAATGAAAATGGGGAAGGAAAAAACCAATGCAGACCGGCTCGTCGGTATGACAGGAATCGTGAAAATCCCTGTATCCAGTGATCAGCCGGGTCAAGTCAAGGTGGCAGGACAGATCTGGACCGCCCGTCCTGAAGAGTTTGAAATGAAATTTGCCATTGGAGAGGAGATTCAGATCATTCGGATTGAGGGAGTCACCCTTATAATCAGTAAACCGGCAGAATAACTGCCTAAAATATATAGGAGTTGAACATGAATTCATCCTGGCTGATCATAGCCTTACTTCTCTTCTTACTGATCCTTCTGATTAAAAATATCAGGATTGTCCCTCAGGCAAATGCCTTTATTCTTGAAAGACTGGGAGCCTACCAGACAACCTGGGAAGTCGGACTTCATGTCAAGATTCCTCTAGTGGACAGAGTCTCCAATAAAGTGTCTATGAAAGAGAATGTCATCGATTTTGATCCCCAGCCTGTTATAACTAAAGACAACGTCACCATGCAGATCGATACGGTTGTGTATTATCAGATTACAGATGCCAAACTCTTTACCTATGGGGTGGACAGGCCTATCTCGGCGATTGAAAATTTAACGGCGACCACATTGAGAAATATCATCGGAGACCTGGAACTGGATGAGACCCTGACCTCCCGGGATGTTATCAATACCAAAATGCGGGCCATCCTGGATGAAGCCACCGATCCCTGGGGTATTAAAGTCAACCGTGTGGAAGTTAAGAATATTCTCCCACCCGCAGACATTCAGGAAGCCATGGAAAAACAGATGAGAGCGGAGAGGGGGAGACGGGAAGCTATACTGAGAGCCGAAGGTGAAAAGATGTCTGCCATTCTTATGGCTGAGGGAGTGAAGCAGTCCACCATTCTGAAGGCGGAAGCTGATAAAGAGTCGGCCATCCTTAACGCGGAAGCGACAAAAGAGCAGTCTATCAGAGAAGCAGAAGGAGAAGCGGAAGCCATCCTGAAGGTACAGGAGGCAACAGCCAAGGGATTGTCCATGCTCAAGGACGCTCAGGTTGATGATGCGGTTATTAAACTTAAGAGCCTGGAAACATTGGCGAAAGTGGCGAATGGGCAGGCGACAAAGATCATCATTCCATCGGAAATTCAAAATCTGGCAGGACTGGTGACTTCGATGAAAGAAGTCAGCAATTAAGCAAACTCCAATGATACAGCCCGATTCCTGATAAGGTTCGGGCTTTAATATTCTAATCATCTACCTGGAATGACTCTTTTCGGGAGAATGCTCTCTAAAATTATTGATAATCCAATTCAAATAGCATTATAATTAACATATGCAAGATACAAAGATTCCTATTGATTATGAATTATCACATATCCTGATTGTCGATGACGATGAAATATTAAGAGAA
>NZ_JAQIBL010000137.1 GCF_027859075.1 Oceanispirochaeta sp.
TCATCTCTTCTTCGTCACTCAATTGTCAAATATGCTCGATATTCTCCTCATTCGTTCCTAAAATAGAAGAAAAATCTCTAAAAATAGTTTCAAAAGCACTAAGTCCGACAGACTGCTAAAGGTTCTCAGGAATAGGAGAACTCTTTGATGACAAAGTTCTGAAATAATCATAATCACGAAGAACTGCCTGGATATCAAGGGAGTAGCGCAGAAAAACCAGCATGGCCAGGTTCTGGATATCCGAACTGAGAACCCTCCAGCTTTCGGCTAACTGTTTTCTGCTATAAATATACCGGCTGACCATTGAGATTTCATTGCTATCGGCCATAGCCCCGAAGCGGAAAGCCGACTCCCGAAATGACAAGGAAGAATGATCAAACTGAGACGCCGCATCCCGCAGCTGTTTTGACTCGGTCAGCCAGGCGTCCTCGCCTGTATCAAAATATTGGTGCATATAAGAGAAGGATCCCTGCCGGCTCAGTTCGGCATTGATCAGAGCATCCTCCCATTCCCTGTAGAAATATAAATATCGATTGGACTCGGGATCACGCATTCCTCTGATCTCCTGATATTGTCTTGTATTTAATTCAATTTCATAGAGATTCAACAAGGCAGAAACAACCCGATTGGGCAATGAAACACGATTGAGGTACATGAGAATTTCCTTTTCGGTCATAGATTCAAAAAAATAGAATATGAGATTCACAGGATAATCATTTTTCTCACTGTCATACACAAGTGATGCAGCCCTCTGATCGACCAGAAGAATCAATGCCTGGTTTTGAATTTCCTGATTACCATGATCCAGGGTATCTATCAGAAAAGGGAAAGCTGCTGAACCGAAAGACATCACTGTATCGATGGCGGTCTGCCTGACAACCAGGCTTTTATGATCGAAATATCCCGACAGAGAGGGAAGACAGCTCTTATCCTTATATCGCCTCAATAAATCAAAAGAGAGCAATAGAGCCGGCTCTTCCATCAGGGGCATCTGCTTCAAGAGTTCAGGGATGGAATCGGGGCCCTGACGAAACAGAATCTCTTCAGACTTGGCAGCCACAAGTGAGTCCTTATCGCTGAGGAGAGAGACTAATACAGGTATACTTTCAGGCTCAAGAATCCCGTCAATCAGCTCCAGGATGCTGAGACGCATTTCTCGTATGCCCGTTATTTTGACAGTTTCATGAAGTGCCGGCAGGGCTTCTTTATCAAATTCGGAGATACCAAATATGGCCGCCCGCCTGACCTCGGGGATAGGATCAAGCATATATTGTATCAGTGAGGGTACTATGTCAGGATTATTAAACCGGGGAAGAGTCTCAACGGCTGTCTGTCTGATTAAAGGTTCCGGACTCTCCAGCAAAGACTGATACCAGGGATTTTCATATTCATTGAGAGCCACAAAAACGCGGGAGGCATTGGCTCTGACAGTGGATCGTTCATCCCCGAAGAGAGTTAAAAGGTATATTGAATCCTCCCGGCTTTCCTTCTTTCTGATTAGATCAATAGAGGCGTAAACAACACTGGACTGAGAAGAATTGAGACCGCGGATGACAGCCTTATACGAGTCTTCCCAGTCTTCCAGTAAAACTCTCTGCGCCTCTGCTGAGAGAATCTCATCATCATCAAGAACGGCAAGAACCAGGGCGTCATAGATTTGGGGTGAGGCATTATGCTCCATCAGTTTGATTGCCGCCAACCTGATTTGGGGATCTGATTCTTCCAGCAGGGAGATCAGGGCACTCTCATCATTCTTGCGGATGGTATACAGCCTGCCCCTCTTCAATATTTCGTCGATGATGATTTGTCTATCGTTTTCGTAGGTCAGACGGAGGGGGTCCAGAACAGAGCAGGAGCTGACAAAGAGGAGTAACACAGTCGCTGAGATGATAATGTGTTTGCCGAGATTCCTTCTGTTGATTTTTTCATCCTCCCTGACCATAATAAACTCAGAGTTTTCTTTTTCCCCTAGGAGTGTACACCATGAAAGGTATAATTGTCGCCGCAGGTTACGGAACCCGCTTTCTACCCGTTACAAAAACCATCCCCAAAGAGATGCTGCCCCTGATCAACAAACCCTCTATCTCCTTCATCGTTGAGGAATTCATTCAATCAGGTATTAAAGATATTATCGTCATAACTTCCAGAAGAAAAAAAGTTCTTGAAGATTTTTTTGATAGAGACGTGGAACTGGAAGGGATTTTCGAAAAAGAAGGAGCCACGGCCAAGCTGGACTTGATCAGCCCAAGTGATGCCCGTTTTGCCTTTATCCGTCAGATGGAAATGAAAGGGACCGGCCATGCACTGCTCCAGGCAGCGTCCCTGATCGGGAATGAACCCTGTATTGTCGCCTACCCTGATGATATTCATATGGGGGAGAAACCACTGAGTGCCCAGTTGATCGAAAGCTATGAAAAAACAGGATGTTCCGTCCTGGCCACCATCCATAATCCGCCCAACCTGGAACGCTACGGAGTTCTTGCTCTCGCAAAGGACGGCATTCACGTCACAGACATAGTGGAAAAACCTCCCATCGGCCAGGCTCCCAGCAAGGAAGTCTCCATCGGACGCTACCTCTAC
>NZ_JAQIBL010000138.1 GCF_027859075.1 Oceanispirochaeta sp.
ATATTTCCGGAATGAATAAAAGTTTGAGATCTTTTTACAAAGAAGTTGTTTTTGACTACATGGACGCAGGATGTATAAATATAGATTCTAGATGTTTAAATAGAGACTCCAAAGAAAGCAATGATATAATAACTTACAGCGTAATAAATATGCTATCTAAAAAGAAGTTTTTTCTTTTGTGCAATAGTAAAAAAAAGGAATTTTAAATGGCATCCAGAAGAATGATAAACAAAAACATAATAGATTCTGACGCTTTCCTTGACATGCCTCAGACAACTCAGAACCTATATTTTCATCTTAACATGAGGGCAGATGATGACGGGTTTCTTGATAAACCTAAAAACGGAATGAGGTCAATATCATCAAACCAGAACGACCTTGAAATATTGCTTGCCAAAAGATATCTAATGGCATTTGCCTCCGGCGTTATTGTCATAAAACACTGGAAGCTCCATAACTCAATCAGGAAAGATAGGTATAAACCGACAATGTACCAAGAAGAGTTGAAAACATTGATAGAAAAAGATAACGGTTCATATACAGAAGCATTTAAAGCGTTGCAACAGAATGAAATAGATCAATGGCAACCAAATGACAACCAAATGGCAACCAATGGTACGCATAGGTTAGTCCAGTCTAGTCCAGTTGAGTCCAGTAAAGCTAAGGTTATAAAAGAAAAAAAGATAAAAAAAGAAATCAACACTTCCCCTTTCCAGAGCTACGACCCAAATGAAGACAAACGCATAGAAGAATCAACTTCATATAAAATCGATCAGGCAATAGCGTATTGGAATACAATGGACGGGCTACAAAAAACAAAAAGATTGACTGCGAACATAGACGTGAGACTGAGAACAAATATTATAGCTTCTGTAAAACTGTACTCCCTCGATGAGATAATAAACTCCATGGATAATTATCTTACTGTTCTTTCAAATCCACAAACCTACAAACCGAGTGCAGTATACGGCGATGTATTCGGATTCTTATCTTCTGGAATTGATAAATACTGGGACGAATCAAAACCACTCAGGAACATGAAGATTGAAAAGGTCCAGGAGTTTAGATCAGATACAATTCAAAAGAAGCAGGATGAATATTGTCATTGTGGAGCAAAGAAGGTTAACGGGATATGTCCAGAGTGTGAAGCAGTGACAGGAGAAGAAGCCCGGGAAGCATTTTCAAAGATGAAGTTTGGATCTTATGCTTCTGGGTCTGATAGTGAGTCTGATAGTGAGAGTACCAATGAGTCCGTGAATATAGTTGGTGGTGAAAATGAGTGATACAGAATCAGCCTTTGTCTGTGCTGTCATGCACGATCAGAATATTCTATACCGTGTAGCAATCAAGCCGGATGACCTACAAAACATAAGTTGTCGAAAAGTCTTAAAAGCCTGTTATGAAATATCAGCTACTAATTCAACTCCGGACTTTGTGGCAGTAGCCAACCACCTGAGGGGTGATGTAAATCCTGCTGAGATCGGTGAGATCTATGAGAGCGGGGCAACTCATATCAACTGGGAATTCTATGCAAATAAGCTGAAACATGAAATCATGAATCGTAAGCTCATGAACGTCGCTCCATATCTTGCTGAACTTATGAGGGCAGGAGAAGAACCACAGGAAGTGATTTCAAAGACTTCTGAGTTTCTTGATAAAATCAAGATAGGGTTCAATGATTACAGGATTATCAAGTTTAGCGAGATGCTACCGGATTGGTTTAATGAGCTTGAGGAAAGAATAGCGAGTAAGAAAATTGGAGTAACCGGAATACCCTCAGGGATGAGTACTCTTGATTAACTGACAGGAGGGTTCCAGAACAAACTTCTCTACTATATCGGGGGGAGACCTTCGGATGGAAAGTCTGCAGCATTGAATGGATTCGCTCTTTCTGCTGTTAAGTCTGGATACCGTCCAGGGATCATAACAGTTGAATCATCTGCTAATGAGATTCTTTCCAGAACGGCTTCATCTGCATCAGGGGTGCCACTGACAAAGATTAAGGCCGGGACCCTAACACCAGCACAGATTTCATACTTGATTGAATCAGGGACAGAGCTTAATGATATCGATCCAGTTGTCTACGATGAGCCTAATGCAACACTCCAAACTGTTTGTACTCAGGCAAGGCGAATGGTTTCAGTCTATGGGTGTAAGATCCTGTTTATCGATTATGTCCAGCAGATAACGCCAGACGTCAAGGGAGTTGTCAGAAACGAACAGATAGCAGATATCAGTAAGGCTTTAAAATCCCTTGCTAGATCCCTAGACGTTCCAATAGTGTCGGCTGCACAGCTCAGAAGGCCAAAGGACGCAGGAAAGCATAACAGGCCGATAATAGATGATTTCGGAGATTCTTCACAATTGGAGAAAGATGCAGACGGGGCAGGATTATTACATCATGGGATAGATAGTGACTCTGGTAATGCTTATTCTTTTCTTCACTGGGACAAGAACAGAGACGGGGACACAAAGAGCATTCCAGTATTTTTCAATAAAGAGATTGTGAGATTTGAGGAGAAGAATGTATAACAGACGACAAAGCACTAAGCATATTAAAAGGCAAATACAAAATAAGAAGAGGATGTATTATCCTAGACAGAGAAGAGACAGACGAAGAAACAAAAGCAATAGACTATTTGTGTGATGAGTATGATTACTCTGCTATGACAGAAGAAAGATACCTCTCTATTGCACACCATAGAGCACACACAAACGATTAACATAACAGATGGATACGACTACCACTATGGTTGATTGGATGCGGTGAGGGGGATATATGAAGGATGAGAGATGTATGAATACGACGAATGGATGATAGGTGAGTTTGTTTGTTACTCAATGCAGAACGGCTATGAAGGAAACTACCTAGGGTTTGAATGGTATGTTCAGTATGAAGAGCAATGGATGTTCTCTGACCTGTACTCATACAACGGCTTCTTAACTGAGTGCTGATACTAAGCCGATATTGAGTTGTTGTATTATTTGCAACATGTGGATTGATAGGATGAGCGATAGAAGGGAGAGAGCAGGACGGATGAAGAAAGAGAATTGAAAGAAGAAGAGAAGGAATACATCAGGGATTATTTCGTTAACCAGCCATTAGATGGGCTACTGTATGACCTGGACCTGATGCCCGAACAGATACAGTATGGAAGAGATAGGCTGTTACATCGTGCTATCGTTGAGCTGAGGAAAGAGATTGATCGGCTCAATGGCGTGGTGAACAGCGGACAGAGCGGGCATGATGAGTGATAGGGAAGCTATATAGTTCTAAAACAAAAGGGTCCTCCGTGGCTTCTCATC
>NZ_JAQIBL010000139.1 GCF_027859075.1 Oceanispirochaeta sp.
AATGAAAGACGCAGGATATTACTGCCGGACCCGCCAGAGTAAAGGGGAAACAATGATGGCCGCATGCGGTCAGTTGGGCAGCAGGAGTATAGAGCATGAAAGCACAGGATCATTCATTTAATAAGATGATGCAGAATATACCGCCCCTCGCCGTTATTTTTAAAGAGGGCGAAATGAGCCGGGTCATGTATGTCATCATGGCAGGTGAGGTCGAAATTCGGAAAAAAACAGGTAAAAACTCCTATAAAACTCTGACAGTACTGAAAAAAGGGGATTTTTTTGGTGAAATGGCGATCATCGAGAACAAGCCTCGAACGGCAACGGCTGTGGCCAAGGTTCAGACCAAATTAATCATGCTGGATACGGATGCATTCTATAACATGGTGAATAAAAGTTCTGACTTTGCATCAAAAATGATCAAAACTCTCTCTTCACGATTGAGAAAGGCAGATCAGCTGATTGAGTATCTTCTGGGGTCTAATGATGAAAAACAGGTGATTATGGGACTGGCCGTTTACGTCAAAAGTCACCCGGAAACAGACATGGGCAGCGGCGAGTTCAGGATTGATCTGAGAGAGTTCCTACGCTGGTCTTCCCAGAACCTCGGCTATCCCGATCAAGTGCTTCAGGAGGCCATCAAACGGCTGATTATACGCAAGGTTGTCTCCGTACAGAATACTTCCGGAAAAATCTCAGAGATCTTTGTGGCTCAGAACCTACTGTCCCGGCTTTAGCTTTGAATACTGTTCCTGAATATACTTAAGCTGATCTCTGAGCAGGGATACTCCCTTCATGGTGCAGCCTCTATCAGATGCGGCCTGCAGAGGTCTGTCATACATGTATTCAATTTCCATAGGGCGGCCTGAGAGATAGTCTAGTTTCATACTGGGTTCATAGGGAGTCATCTTCTCGGTGAAATGCAGCATCTTTTCAACCGCTTTCTTTCCGATGGGGCAGCCGCAAGTTGCCGCTCCCTCCAATACTTCCATCATAAGGGTTTCTATTATTTTTCTGGAGTACCTATTTTCCATCATTGCCTTTGTATTGCAGTTCAGGGTCACACTGAGGCCATTGTAAGGAATATTCCACAGCAATTTCCGCCAACGTGCCTCCTTCAGATCCTCTACCAGAGTCACAGGTATTCCCGCTTCCTCCATCAACTTGCCGATACGGTCCCGTAAAGGCCGCTCTTTTTTATCCAGGGTTCCCAGAGTTATGAGGCCATAATCCAGGTGTTCAAAGACGGCCGGTTCCTTCTTCCGGGCACAGATAAAGCACATTCCCCCCAATATGGGATTGTCAGGAAACCAGCTTTGAAATTCCTCTTCCATCCCCAGGCCGTTCTGAAGGATGACCAGAGCCGTTTTTTCATGGACCAGGGTCATCAAGTGCTCTCTCAGCCCTTTGTTCGCAGTGGTCTTCAGAGATATCAGGAGAACGTCCGAGGGGGGCATCCTGCGGGCATCCTGGAAGACAGACGGGGTCTCCAGATGGAAATCACCCCGGGGGGAGTTGACCTTGATTCCCTTTTCCTTGATCTGTCTGTAATCACTTCGTGCCAAAAAGTGAACTGTATTGCCTCTTTCGGCCAGACGTCCACCATAGTAGGCTCCCACAGCTCCGGTTCCGTATACTGAAAATGTCACTCTAAGACCATCAATTCACAGAGGCTCATGTTTTCAGGAGCCATCAACTGGTAGATAGATTTTTCCATTAGAACTCCTTCTCTCCGGGGTGTGTTATGGCCAAAAGTGTTTCTGATAGCATGACTGACAAAATGGACCGCTCTGTCGATGGCTGCCGGGAGGCTGTCGCCCAGAAGGAGCTTTCCAGTGATCACACTGGCAAAAATATCCCCCGTACCAGGGTAGGAGACTGGAATATGCAGGGTTTCGGCTTTCCAGGTTCGGTGGAATTTTTTTTCATAGGCCAGGACGGTATTGATGCCCTCCTTTCCTTTGAGAGGGATACTGGTAATCACAACCTTCTCCGGTCCTTTTGAAGCCAGTTCCTGAAGAAGATCAGCCGCCTCTTTCAGTGTGATTTCCTTTTCATAATCCCTGTCCAGCAGGAAGCAGGCCTCCGTGTAGTTTGGCGTAACCAGATCGGCATGTCCGACCAGTTTTTTCATCCCCTCCATCATATCATGACTCATCGGCCCATAAAAAGAGCCGTCATCTCCCAATACAGGATCAATGGTAATGAGCTGATTGTCAGTTTTGAAATGACGGATAAGTTCTTCCAGTATTAATATTTGCCTGGGGGACCCCAGAAAACCCGAATAGATGCAGTCAAAACTGAGAGGAAGAGTTTTCCAGTGATCAACAGTCTTTTCCATCACATCGGTGAGATCGTGAAAGACATAGTCTTTAAAACCGTCAGTCTGTGTGGAAAGCACAGCTGTTGGCAGCGGGCAGACATTTATGCCCATGGCGGATAGAATCGGTAGTACAATTGTCAGGGACGAGCGGCCGTAACCGGACAGGTCATGAACGGCAGCCACTCGGGGAATCGGGTTTTTCATACAATGATTTTAATGGATAGATGAAGTATTGAGAAGATCTCAATAAAAATTCCTATTTTGTCGATTATATTAGTAGCAACAGGAGGGTGTGAAACTTGAGGATGACATTGACCAGGGAAGAAGAGAAAGCCTTTTTTCTATTGATGGGAATTTCAGGACAGGGAGTCAATCCTGGTGATGAAGTTTCTCTCAAGAAAGCCTTCCGTACAAAAGCTAAAAAGGCGCACCCCGACCTGGCCGTCGGGCTTGGAATAGATCCCCGGATAATGCAGCAGCGTTTTCAGGAACTCAACGATGCCTTTAATATCCTGATGGAGCGTCTTCAAAAGGAACCACTCCCTTACACAGTCTGCAAGAAAACACCATCAAAACCGGATGAACCCGACAGATCAGTCAGGGCCAAAAACAGAGAGGCTTACAAAGAAAATATTTCTCAGAAAAAATCCGGTAGAGTGAAAAGTGATTTTACTGAAAAGAAGAAGGGAACGAAAGATTCGGGAGATTTTTTTTACAGCGGTAAAACTCCTGCAAGAAACCTCCGCTTTGCTGAATATCTGTATTATTCGGGGACAATCTCATGGACCGACCTGGTCCAAGCTCTCGTATGGCAGTATAGAAACAGACCTAAAATCGGTGAAATGGCTTCCGAGACTGGGCTATTGGTATTTGAGGAAATCCTTGAGATTCTCAAGGAAAAAAAGTTTGGAGAGCTTTTTGGAGAAGTTGCCGTCCGACTGGGTTATCTGAACCGGACCAACTTGACTTCCCTGGTAAGGGAACAGAAAAAACTGGGCCTTCCTATTGGTCACTATTTTCTATCATCCCATAAGATGACTCAAAATATACTCTACAAAAAGCTCTCTGAAAACAGACGGCATAATATTCTATTTAGTGACCGATCAGACTCATAAATTCTTCTCTTGTGGCCACAGAGGAGTGAAAACTACCAAGAACCGAAGAGGTTACCATAGATGAGTTCTGCTTCTGAACCCCTCTCATCATCATGCACATATGGCGGCATTCCATGACAACTCCCACACCCTCGGCTTCCACCTCGTCTCTGACTGTTCTGGCTATCTCGGCGGTGATGCGCTCCTGAATCTGGAGGCGGCGTCCATAGAAGTCTACTATCCGGGCTAATTTGCTCACACCTAATACTTTGTTTTTTGCAACATAACCGATATGACAAACCCCGAAAAAGGGGAGCATATGGTGCTCACAGAGGCTGTACACTTCGATGTCCTTACAGACTATCATATTATTGGCTTCTGATTCGAATACGGCATTGTTGACAATCTCATCAAGATTCATAGAATACCCGCTTGTCAGAAATTTATAGGCTTCGGCGACTCTCTCGGGTGTCTTTAAAAGACCTTCCCTGTCGGGATCCTCTCCGATCTCAACAAGAAGCTCTCTTATCAACTGAGATACTTTTTCTTTATTCATGAATCATTCTCCTTATTCTCTCGGTAAATTCAATCAATGGATGCATATTCTCTACACTTGTATTTTCTTTGTTAGAGGGATGAATTAGATCTTTTAATTTCCCTTGTCCCGGAAGAATCAGCTCGGGATTCATTTCCAATAATGGGACATAAATAAAATTTATTTTCAGTAAGTCCGGGGAAAAATAATCGCCCATCAGGAGAATATCCAGATCCAAAGTTCTTGAAGAATTGGGATCATCTGATCTGACTCGGCCGCACTTAGATTCAACGTGGTTTAGAATTTTTTTCAAATCGAATGCATTCCCGGGATATCCCTGGAGGACCCAGATTCCATTAATGAAGGATGGGTTTTCCTTATGAACCAGAGGTTCAGTTCTATAATGGGTCGAAAGGGATTCTACCTGTATTCCCAGGGATGCAAGCTCTTCCAAGGCTTGCGGAATATTCTTTTCCGGTTCCAGATTGGAGCCGACTCCCAGGTATATTTTCATGCCTTCCGGAATATTTCGACACCCACAGAGCGGGCAAAACGCAGGGCCGTTGGTTTTTCCACTTTGACTCGAGCAGCCTGGACCCCTTTATAGCCGAGGCAGCAGCCGCTGACGGCAGAAGCCAGTTTTTCCACAAGAAGAAAGGATGAGTTTTCAACCAGGGTCATGATATCCAGATTCATTTTTTTATAGTTCACAGTATCTTCAATATCCTCGGTTTCAATAGATTTTGAAAAATCCGTATAGAGGGTGAGATTGATGTTCACATCCTGTTTGTTGATCCTTTCATCCGGATTAATACCAATGATACAGCGTAACTGAAGATCTGAGATGATAATTTTGTCCATACTGTTATAATCAATGCCGTTATAATCCATAAAAACTTCCTTTCAAGTGACGGCCTCCGTCAACAAAGAGAACCTGTCCCGTTATAAATGTATTTTTGATAAGAAAAAGCATGCTTTCGCTGACTTGATCGAGGGTTCCAATCTTATTCAGTGGATTGGTATGTATTCTTTTTTTAAGGTATTCATAGGACTCGCCGGGAGGCGGAATAACCAGACCGGGGGCCACCGCATTAACCCGGATTGATGGTGCCAGTTCTTCACTCAAAATTCTGGTCAATGAAAAAAGGACTCTTTTACTGATATGATAGGCCAGATGCTGTTTATCGTTGTCCAGAATCCTTGTATCCAGAAAGTTAATGATGCACTCTCCCGACCGGGATTCTCTGGCAAAGGCTCTGGACAGGAAAAAAGGACTAAGGGCATTGACCTGAATGTTTGCTCCAAAATCTGATTCTTTAACATCCTTATAGGTCGATTCAGGAAATAATGACGCAGAATTAACGAGATAATCAATATTTTTGGTAATGGAGAGGGCCTTGCTCATCAGTTCCTCTCCTGATTCCGGATAAGATAGATCCTGCTGGATAGCCCAGGCTTTCTGTCCATTCATCCTGATGACCCTGGCCAACTCTTCCGCTTCATCCTCTGAGGTATTGTAATGAATCAGAATATCCGTACCCTCACGGGCCAGCTTCAGGGCGCAGGCTCTGCCAATGCGTTTTGCACTCCCTGTGATAAGTGCTGTTTTTCCCTTGATTGTTATCATTTAATCTTTCTGCTTCAATTTTAATTCTTCCAAGACACGGAGTATTTCCGGAAGAAGCTGCTTCTTTCTCGATAATATGCCGGGCAGAGTATAAAGCTGATCACTGATCTTATCATAAATCAACTTGGATTCGGCCTCATCCATTTTTGTGACAAGGAGACAGCTTTCTTCCTTGATGACATTGGTCACCAGAAGAAGCACCCAATCCAGATTCTTATTCTTTCTGAGGGCTTCCATGGAATTCAGGTATTTCTCTTTCATCTTTTCAATATCTTCAAGGGTGATGACTTCTGCCTGTGAAATTCCCACATTCAGTTGTTCTCTGTAGATTTTAAAATCAGCTTTCAGTACTTCAACAGGTTCCATCTCGTCCAAAGAGGAGTTTTGACTGAACAGTTCCTGACCAAATGACTCCAGTTCCAGGTTTGCTATAGTGAGGAGTTCTTTGACGGCATTTCTATCCAGATTTGTGGTGGTGGGAGACTTGAGAAGAACCGTATCTGACAGGATTCCAGAGACCAGAAGGGTCGCAGTTTCAGAATTGATGTCTACCAGGTTCATTCGAAAGTGACTGAACACGATGGTGCAGGTACTTCCGACAGGTCTTGCATAGACATAAATCGGTTCCTTGGTCCTGCTGTTACCCAGTCTATGATGGTCCAATATTTCAAGGATCTCCGTTTGTTCCGCCCCGGGAACACTCTGATCAGTTTCATTGTGATCCACCAGGATGAGCCTTTTCTGAGGTTTTTCAATAAAACAGCGCCTGGTGACAATTCCGGAGAATTGATCATCTTCAAAAACAGGTAGACCCCTGAGGCGGGAGTTCACCAGTATTGTTTTGGCCTCATCAAAGCTCTGATCACTTCGAAGGCTCTGAGGATTTCTGTTCATCACATTTTTGAGAGGTGTGCTCAGCCTGAGGAGTCGGATTGTCTCGGCTGTATCACTATGGGATATAAAAACCGTTCCCTGATAATTTGAAAAATTAATCGGAATCTCTTCATCCCGAGACATCCCTGTCAGGATGATGGCGGGAAACTGCTCTTTTACGGCAAACTGAAGGATGTCTTCTCTCAAACCAATGACCAGAAGAGGTTTGAGCGGAAGCATCTGATTGATCCGTTCCTTGCTTATTTCATAGGGCATGGCTCCGGTCATGATGGGGGCATCAAATTCCTGTTCCTTTCCCCGTCTGTAGAAGTACCCGGGCACTACAATCTTGAAGTTGTTGATTCTAAAGTGGTACACAGGTCTTTTAATCAGGTTATCATTAATCAGAAAAACGGATATTTCATGTAGACTGATGATGCCTCTAAATTCTGTTTCTTCTTCAAAAACAGGAATTACACTGAGATTTTCTTCATCCAGACGGCGGATAGCCGAGAATAATGGATCGTTCATGTCCAGGGTGGGAATATTTCTCTTGGCAACATCTGCCACAACGGGACTGATATTCTTCATCAGTCGGGGGGCTTTGAGATTCAGTTTTTCAAAAACCAGCCGGGTCTGTTTATTCAGATGACCGCAGCGGATGGGAATATAACGGTTAACCTGGTCTATTTCGTTTTTAAGAATGCTGTAGCAGTAAGCACTGCAGATGGAATCCATATCAGGATTTTTGTGTCCAGAAATAAATATGTCAGCCAGGGTATAACTCCTTGGTCAATAAAAACGGGTTTTTATTTTCCTTTGTTTTGATGTGGATTATAATGATTCCACCCTGACCTGTCCATGATTTACACCGATGATTCGCAGCTGTTTCGGAGCTATGACTTTTTTAGTTCATATGCCCGGGCGGCTTGTTTCAAGAGTTGACTTGAAAGCCAGAGAGTAGCATGACCTTTTTCGGCCCCTCTGGCTCGTATGGGGGAATTTCTTTTCAGGTCATCGGGAGACAATAAATTCATTTTTGCCAATACAATTCCCTTCCTGTAGTTATAATGAATGAAAAGAATGTTTCCCCCATCGTCTATGCTCACCACCATACCTATGTGGGTCAGGGTATCATTTATTTTCCCGTCACCGTTCTGGTCATACGTATTATCCCAGAAGAGCAAGTCTCCCGGTTCCAGATGGGGCTGTTTGTAGAGAAGTTGTCTATCCTCCATAAACTCATACAGTCTCTGAACGCCTCCGCCGGAATAACTTCTCAGAAAAGGTTGAAGATCAATTTCCGCTTTGTAATAGACGGCCATGACCACACCGGAACAATCCATATTGAATTTTCTGCCATTAATTTCAAGGGACTTTCTCCCCAGAGCCCACTGGGCAGAATCAATCAGATCTTCCTGGATTTTTGTGATTTCCTGATCTTCCTTCATAGTCATCGCTTCACCGGCTGCTCCGGGAACAGTGCTGCAGGACTGAAGGACCATGACTACCAAAAACGGAAGAATGGTAGCTTGAGATAATTTATGCATGAACAACTCCTGCTAAAGCTGTAATATATAAAAATATCTTAATTCATTGAGTTTCTGCTGTAAAGAAGGAAGAAACGGGGAGTTTATTGTGACAGAAATAAATATACGGAAAATGCACAGTGTGTATCAGTCACCTATTCAATATACCCTGGAGGGAGAAAATGAACAGATTCAGATGAATTCCCTCCTGGGGGAAACTATCAAAATCTATTTTGAAGGGATTATTCATTGTGTGGTCTGCGGTAAAAAGATAAATAAGACCTTTGCCCAGGGGAGTTGTTATGATTGTTTCAGGAATGCCTCCGAAAATTCTGAATGCATCATCCGGCCGGAACTTTGCAGAGCCCATGAAGGAAAGGGGAGAGACCCGGCATGGGAGGAAAAGAATCACAATGTTCCCCATTATGTCTATCTGGCCCTCTCCAGTGCTGTGAAGGTAGGTGTCACCAGTCGGGACCAGATTCCTACCCGCTGGATTGATCAGGGGGCCAGCGAGGGTCTGATTCTTGCCGAATGTCCCAATCGTTTTCATGCGGGAGAACTGGAAGTGTTTCTTAAAGATTCCTTCACAGACAGAACCAATTGGCAGCGGATGCTTAAAAATCAGGTATCCCCTGAATCTCTGGTTCAAACGAAGGAAAAACTGGCAGCGGATCTGATGGAACCTTATTCCTCATGGGTCACCGATCATAAGGAAGCCCTTGTTCTGGAATATCCGGTTCTTGAGTATCCCGAAAAGGTCAAATCCCTCAAGTTGGACAGGGATAAGATCATCGAAGCTGTCCTCATGGGCATTAAAGGACAGTATCTTCTATTCCAGGGGGGGCAGGTTCTGAACGTCAGGGCGCACAGCGGATACAGGATCAATCTGGACTATTCATAGAAAAATGTCCAAAATAAATTATTTACTTGACCATGACTGCAAAACAGGGGGATTATGTCTATAATGACGGGTATGTCTCCAGCCGAAAGGTCTTATCAGAATCCACCACCTCTGTCCTCTTCCCTGCTTCAGGCGGTGTTGCCTTCTGAGTCGGTCCTGCCTTTATCCATGCCTATGACTCTTGTTTTGAACACCACCGGTTTGAGTGTTCTGAAAAACAATCATATCAGGGGAGAAAACAGTTCCACAGGGTATGAAGTACCAGTTACCGAGTATAAGCCTGATGTCATTCGAAAACTACTGTTAAAAAACTGCCTCAACCGTATAGATATTCGTCTGGATGATGTCGTTCGGCACCGAAGGGATATTCTGGATGTCACCAAAATTCTTTTCTTTGCTGTTCTGTACAAGCAGTTCCGCAGAGATTTACTTGAAAAGACTGTCACTACATCACTGATCCAGCAATGGAACCGGCAGCATCCTCGTCAGAAGCTGGATGTGTCTTCTGATCTATCCATGAACAGTGTGGAGAAGTCTCTGGATGGAAAAAAGGAAGAACAGGCTCTGTTTAGACGGAATCTGCTGATACGCCTATGGAAAGATCATTACAATTTGTTTCAGGATGACGAACAGTATAAAAAAATGGGTATGGCAGAAAAGTTGATCCAGGAGATGCATCCTCTCACCATGTTCATCCTCCTTGGGTATAGAAAGCATGATGAAATAAAGCAACTGATAGATCAGGTTATTGAAACAATAGCCCAGTATATAAAACGTTTCGATCTACCGGAATTTAATGGCCTGGTATTGCTTGAATACCTTCAGAGTTCGGAGCGTGAAAATCTGATTTCTCTCTATCGAGATATTCTTGAAAAGGGAGGCCGGCATACTGAGGATTATCCCATGAATGATCAGATCCGCAATGAATTGATCAAGAGGAAAATATCTCCTGAAACCAGATTCAGTTTTCTCTTTGAAACTAAAAACAGTTCCAACCGTGGTCAGGTGAACCGCATCAGGACCATGGTCATCAGCGGTGACAAAGAATCCAAAGAGATCAATGATATCCTGTTTCACAGAGATAACAGCCGTCTGGACAAGTGCAGTGTCAAAGATTATCTGGAACAGGATGGTCAATGTGATGAAAACTATAATCCGGAAATACTCTATTATTATCTAAGTCACCTTGAAGAAGCCTGCAAAGAAACGGGATGTGCCTTTTCATCTTTTGTTAACTGCGGCTCTGATACCAGGCTGTCCATGACTCATCTTGTATTTGACAGTTGAAAAATGAATATACTGAGCCTATTCAGACCTATACGAAAGAGGCCGGGTTGTCTCTTTTTGTGATAAATGGATATCCATGAATGAAATACCTCTGTATCTCTCCCAACTTTAAAATTGACCGGCTTTCTTTTCTTCGAAAAAATTTATCCCTTAATCTCTGACATTTTTCATTTCTTATTTTCACAATCCTAAATTGTTGTTATTGTGTGAACTAAAAGAAACAAACACCATTAGGATACCACCGTGCGTAAGAAGAGTCTCATAATCATTTCTGTTTTTCTTGTCCTGTTTACATCTCCCTTATTTGCCAATGGCGCTGGGGAAAGCAGTCTTGTTGAGAAGATGACAGAACTTGTTTTTCAGATAGGAATCATCCTTTTCGCCGCCAAACTGGGCGGCTATCTTATGAAAAAAATCAATATGCCCTCGGTTTTGGGAGAATTGATGATAGGTATCATTATTGGCCCCTATCTCCTGGGTGGTCTTCCTTTTTTCGGTTTTCAGCATGGACTCTTTCCCCTGGTTAATCCGGAGTTTCCCGTTACACCCGAGTTGTATGCCTTTTCCACCGTGGCTTCTATCATCCTCTTGTTTCATTCTGGATTGGAAACGGATCTATCCCTGTTCCTTCGCTTTTCTGTCAAAGGAGCAGTGATTGGAATTGGCGGTGTTGTTGTTTCTTTCATATCCGGAGCCTGGGCAGGAAGCCTGATAACAGGGCTTCCCATGACGGCTCCTGTGAATCTTTTTCTGGGAGTCATCAGTACCGCTACCTCCGTGGGTATCACGGCCCGTATCCTTTCCGAACAAAGAAAAATGGATTCTCCCGAGGGAGTGACGGTTCTGGCAGCAGCAGTCATCGATGATGTCCTGGGAATTATAATTTTGGCCATTGTTCTCGGGATTGTCTCTGTTATGACAGGCCATGGAGGAACAGTCCACTGGGGCTCCATCGGTTTCATTGCCTTGAAAGCCATTGGAGTCTGGCTTGGATTTACAGTCGTCGGCCTGCTTTTTGCCCGTAAAATCGGGAACAGCCTCAAAATATTCAACAGTGAAACTTCCATCGCTATTATGAGCCTGGGCCTTGCCCTGATTCTGTCTGGTCTTTTTGAAAAAGCGGGTCTGGCCATGATCATCGGAGCCTATGTCATGGGACTCACTCTCTCCCGAACCGACTTGAGTTTTATCATACAGGAAAAAATCCATCCCCTTCAGGAGTTTTTTGTGCCCATCTTTTTCTGTGTCATGGGTATGCTGGTAGATGTCAGTGTGGTCCTCAAACCCGAGGTCCTCATGGCAGGTGCCCTATTTTCTCTGGTGGGTATCCTGTCCAAGATGATCGGATGCGGTATTCCCTCTCTGTTTTTAAATTTCAATCTTCTGGGCGCTTCCAGAATTGGAGTAGGAATGGTTCCCCGGGGAGAGGTTGCACTGATTATGGCAGGAATTGGAATTTCCGCCGGAATCCTCAATCCCAGCCAGTTCGGTGTGGCTGTGCTTATGACCCTTATGACCACTTTAATTCCGCCGCCCATACTGACTCTCCTTCTGAAGAAGGAGGGAATGGGTACCAGAACAGAAATGAAGGGTACAAAAACAGTTGTCAATGATTTTGACTTTCCCTCTCATGAATTGATGCATCTGGCCCTGTCCAGGGTTGTTGGAGCACTCCGGGCAGAAGGGTTTTATCTTCATGATATGGAACTGGATCATCACATTTATCAGATTCGAAAGGATGATGTTTTTTTAACCATTCATGAATATTCTGATTCTTTTGAGGTTGTTTCCGACCCAGAAGATGTTTTTTACATCAAAACGGTTGTCTATGAATCTCTCCTTGAAGTTAATAATACTATTGAGAGTCTTAAAACCATGGCCAGGCCCGGGGAATTGAAAAAAGAACTGGCCGCTGATGACAACACTCGAGTGCAGAACAACTTCTTCAAGGAGATCAGTGAACATTGTATCATCATGGATCTAAAAGGGAATGATAAAAACGGTATTCTTTATGAGATGGTTGATCGTATGGATAATGATGGAAAACTGCTTGATTATGCAGACTGTCTGCAGTCCGTATTAGACAGGGAAGCATCCATGAGTACGGGTATGCAGAATGGAATAGCCATTCCCCACGGGAAATCTGATGGTGTTCGTGAGCTGGTTGTCTCCATCGGCCTGAAGAAGGAGGGGATCGACTTTAATTCACTCGATGGGCTACCCACGAAGGTTTTCATCATGACCCTGTCTCCCAAAAAAAACACAGGACCCCATATTCAGTTTCTATCATCCATCAGCGCCATTCTGAATAAACCTCATTTTATTGAAGACCTTCTCGCCTGCTCCGATCCAGCGTCTTTAAAAGAATTGCTGGTCAGAGAGGCGAAGGAAAAAGCTTAGATCTCTTCGGGGATAAGTCCCTTTCTGTTCATCATGACAGCCAGATAAATGAAAGGGGTATCGAGTAGGGCGACAATCCATTTCAGTATGTATGTAGACAGGAATATCTGTAAAAGCACATTTAAAGGCAGGGTCCCGGCAAATGCAACCAGGGTGAACACGATGGAATCTATCAGCTGGCTGATCATGGTACTGGCATTGTTTCTGATCCAGATAAAACGGTCGGCTGGCCATTTCTTTTTCCAGAAATTATAGGCCCAGACATCATGACTCTGTGACATGCCAAAAGCCAGAAGACTGGCCAGGACAATCCGGGGCATCAATCCGAAAATGTTTTTGAGTGATTCATTGGCCCAATCATCAGGGGATGGCTGAAACCAGAGGGCCGCCTGAAAGAGACACATCGATACAATCAGGGATAAAAATCCCACAACCACGGCCCTGGTTGCCGATTTCTTACCATAATTCTCTGATAAAATGTCAGTTACCAGAAAACTTGAGGCATACACAATATTCCCCAAGGTCGCATTTACCCCGAATAGATCAACCAGTTTCAGTACCTGAATATTGGCGATTATGGCGGCAATAGGAATCCAGATATAGAGGCCTGTCTTTCCAAAGAGTCTGTAAAAAAGTAAAATAAAGAGGAAATTTGCCAACATCATGGCAAACCAGAGGAGTTCGTTCAATGGTTTTCTCCCAGTTTTTGATTTATAGATGAACTGACGTGCTTCATCCAGAGGGTGGGTATAGTCTGGCACCGCCCCTTATGCAGATTAACAATCGGCGATGCCATAATAGCGGTCAACACATTCTCCTGCAAGAAGAGAATCCCCATAAAGGAAATTATATATGAAATATAAAGCCCTGCTCTTTGATCTATTTACCACTCTGACGACATTGAGTCATCTGAAGGATGCGCCCGGAAGGAATTCCTATGAAATACTGGGTATTTCCCGGGAGGAATGGTCAGATGCTCTGTTTAATCAGTCCCGGAACAGATTGGTTGGCAGGATTATTGATCCCGTGGATATTATTCGGGATGTGGCCTGGAAAATCGACCCCTCTATTTCTGAGGAAACTCTCCGTGAATGTGCATCAGAAAGACGTATACGCTTTCATTATTGCCTGAAACATCCTCCAGAGGGAGTCGTTGAATCCTTGAGAAACATCAGAGCCGCCGGGTATAAGATGGGGCTTGTCAGTAATGCCGATGTCATTGAGGTTGAAGGATGGGCAGATTCGGATTTAGCAAGCTGCTTTGACACTGCCGTTTTTTCCTGTCATGAAGGTTTTATGAAACCCGATCCTGAAATATTTATACTCTGTACAGACAGGCTCTTTGTACATCCTGAAGAGTGCCTTTATGTAGGAGATGGAGGAAATAATGAGCTCATCGCCTCTGCCCAAGCCGGTATGACAGCCGTGTTGACCAGCCAGTTCCTGCAGCTGAATTCTCCCGAAAAAGTCCTGGAAAGAGAAAAAACAGTAGCCCACCATATCCGGAATCTAAATGAAATATTGCCGCTAATAAGTCGTTTGCAGTCATGATTTATTTCTCCTTCTGTATCAGCCTAACAGCTCATACAGCCCTTTACAGTCTAGTGAGGATCACCTATGATTGATACAATAACTCTTATGTAAAAAGGAACCGGATTCTTTATGCTCCAAAGTACTCCCCGGTTTATTTTATAAAAGATAAAAAAACTAAGGATATTTATTTGGAATTTAAAGAATTACCCCTCAGCGAGTCTACGCTGAAAGCTGTTGAAAAAATGGGTTTCAAGG
>NZ_JAQIBL010000140.1 GCF_027859075.1 Oceanispirochaeta sp.
GGGTAATTTCAAGCTTATCAGAATGTCCTGCTGGAGAAACTCCAATTGTACTCCTGTCTGTATGGCTATGCCGAATGCATGGTTTAAGGACATTGGTCTTTTTCATCTTACAGATGTTGCAACAGGTTTCATCGTCCCTGTATAAGGGGGATTTTGGGCAGGAGCCGTATACGAGGTCCGTACGTACGGTTCTGCGAGAGGGATAAAGCGGAATTCATTATTCCGCTTTACCCTACTCAATTTGGGGGGGCCCCCGAGCTGGTCATCCCTTATTCTTTCTCCTGCCCCGAGGTTTCATCCAGAACTTCACGTACACTTGCCGCCAGTTCCTGCTTGGAAAAGGGTTTCTGGATAAAATGGAATCCATCATCCAAAATGCCATGATTGGCAATGATATTGGCCGTATAGCCCGACATGAAAAGACATTTAAGGTCTGGAAATAAGGAGGTCATTTTCTGTGCTAAATCCTTCCCGTTCATCTCGGGCATCACAACATCGGTTATCAGCAGACTAATTTTTTCTGTCTGCAATTCCCCCATTTTGATGGCCTCATCAGGACTGGACACTGCTATCACTGTATAACCCAGTCTTTGGAGCATTATTTCAGTCATGGTCAGAATCGCCATTTCATCCTCAACTAACAAAATGATTTCGTGTCCTTTCAAATTCACTTCTTTTGCTTCTAACTGTTGTGTGGACCAATCTGTTTCTGAATGCCTGGAAAAGTAAATCCTGAAGGTTGTTCCTTCCTTCAGTTCACTGTAAACACTGATGAATCCTTCGTTTTGTTTGACTATACCGTACACGGTTGCCAAGCCGAGACCGGTACCTTCTCCCACTTTTTTTGTTGTAAAAAACGGCTCAAAAAGGTTATTCAGGACCTCTTTCCCCATGCCGTATCCGTTGTCGCTTACGGCTACCATTACATACTCGCCGGGCTTATACCCTTCATGATCAAGACAGTATTCTTCGTCGAAGTAAACATTGCCTGTTTCAATGGTGAGTTTTCCCACATCCTTGATTGAATCCCGGGCATTAACACATAGATTGGTCAGAATCTGATCAACCTGGGAAGGGTCCATTTTAATATTCCAAAGGTCTTTTCCGGGCAGCCAGGAAAGAGTGATATCCTCACCGATCAAGCGCTGGAGCATGTTCAAAATCCCTTTGATCGTCTCATTCAGGTCGAGTACCCTGGGGGCTATTGTCTGTTTGCGGGCATAGGCCAGCAACTGACGTGTGAGCTTGATGGAGCGGTCGGTGGCTTTTTGAATTTCCAGCAGGTATCTGACAGCCGGGCTTTCTGAATCCAGGTGTTCCATGATCATCTCGGAATTACCTAGAATGATACCCAGCATATTGTTGAAATCATGGGCCACACCGCCGGCCAGCCGGCCGATGGACTCCATTTTTTGAGCCTGAGTCAACTGGTCCTGGAGTTTCCTGTGTTCTTCCTCTGCCTGTTTGCTTTCGGAAATGTCTCTGAACTCAACGGTTCTCACATTTCTGCCCTTATAGGGTATGTTTCGTGCTTCCAATCGTATGGGATACTCTGTCCCGTCTTTATGTAATCCGACAGCTTCGTATGCTTTTTCATATCCGCTTAATATATGATTCATGACAGTACTTCTTGATTCTTCGGCGATAAGCAGCAAGCCGTCCATTCCAATCAATTCCTCCACCGAATAACCGGTAATTTCCGACAATCCCTGATTACAGTCCAAAATAATACCCTTATCATGGATTCTGATGCCCCCAAAAGAAGCATTGTGCAGGGCTTTGAACCGAGCTTCGCTTTCAAGCAGCAGCTGCTCTTTCTGCTTTCGCTCTGTGATATCATGGTAGTTTCCAATAATTCCGTGTATCTCCGGATCATCCATAAGATTACTGCCTGTGAATTCAATCCAGCTGTAACTGCCGTCCTTGCATCTGTATCTGCAATCTATAGCTCCGATAGAACGGGGTTTTTTCAAAATTTTAGACATTAAGTTCTGAGCCGATTCCAAGTCCTCTGGATGAATATTATCCCAGGTACTGTGCCCAATCAATTCTTCCGGCTTCCAGCCAAATAATCTTTCAACGTTCTGACTTTTGTATGTATTGTTTCCATTTTCGTCAATGATGACGATCACATCTCCTATATTGGCAACCATTTTCCGCTGTAGAGACTCACTTCTCTTCAGAGCCTCCTCCAATTTTTTGCGGAAGGAGAGGTCAATCAAAGAACCTTCTAAATAGCCCTGCTCCGGGTAAATCGTCGCTGAAAACAATATCCAGATAGAAGTCCCATCCCGGCGAATGATTCTTGCCTCGTAATCAGAAACGGATCCTTTTTCTCTAATAATCCTGACAAGTTCCTCCCGACTGCCGGGGTCTGCCCATGCCTTGCCAGGATTGAAATGGACCATACAGTCTTCAATCGTTGAATATCCGGCAATTTCAGCATAACGTTTATTAATTTCTATTAGATTACCTTCAATACTTGTCCTAAAGAGGGCCACCTGGGCATTATGAAACAGAGTCTGGTATTTCTTTTTACTTTCCCTGAGGGCCGCCACTTCCTGAGTATATTTAGTTCCTGACTTTTCAAATTTCCAAAATTTAAACATCCTCTTTAAATAATATGAAACATTATTTGGAAGTGCAAGGATCATTTCAGAAATAGAGAGCTCTCAGTTGACTGCAAATGTCTTATTCAGAGGCCATTGATTCTGTGGTGTCCATTAACATCCTTTTCGGGTTCAACTGGAGGGTCATTGACGGGATTCATTTCGAGTACCGCCCGGAAATTCTTATACTGAATGGTTTCAAATAGTTCCTATTGATATTTAGAGGCTCAGTCCCGTCACAGACAGAAACCGTTCCAGAGTCGCGTTGGCAATCAGTTCTGAAGGAAACTGTAGCTCTTCCAGAAGGGACTGGCAGTGATCCGTTTCTCCCACCCTTGAGCTGAAATGGGCATCGCTGCCAAGGGTGATCATGACACCCTGCCGGCGGCATTCATCTAAAATCATTCTGTAATTTTCCAGTGCACCGACCCGGAATGCCCGGGGACTCAAACTGGAATTGTTCATCTCAATCAGAGTCTTCGTTTCTCCTGCGGCTTGAACCACACTCGGGATGTCATAGGGAAAGCGGCTGTCATCGGGATGACCCAGAATTTTCACATAGGGATTCTTCATGGCTCCCAGCAAGGCACTTGTATGGTCCTCTATTGTTCCGATAGGGAAGGTATGGATATGGAAAGACGCAATAACAACTTCCAAATGCTCCATAACCTCTTCATCGAGATCAATCTCTCCGCTGGAATTGATGATATTAGCCTCGGCCCCCCGAAAGACCAAGGTGCCATGGATCTCTCTGGGAAGAACACGTAAATTATAAAAGTGAAAAAGATGGGCTCCCCCGGGCATTCCCGGGGAGTGATCGGTTAAAATAAATCCGGTCAAACCCTTTTTATGGGCCGCCCGGGCCATCTCTTCCAGGCTGGAATAGGCATGGCTTGAGGCAAGGGAATGAGTATGAGTATCTATAGCTATCATATCTATAGTCTTCATTTATACTCTGAAAGTGCAATACACCGGAAGGATTATATTCGGGGCGTCTCCCCCTTAAAAGGGGGCCCGGCTTTCCGCTCCTTCCTTCCCCTGCGGGTCAGAAACCGCTGCAATCCGTGACGCGGTGAGACAGTACCCATGTCGATATATCACGAACCTGTTCCAACGATCCCCCGGGTGGACATTTTCAAGTGGTGCGAGAGAGAGCGGTAATATTGCTGTTTCCCTGAAAATTGGAAACAGTGAAATTCTACAGACATAGATTGACAAATAGTTTTGGAGTGTTAATGTTTATAATAGGATTAAATGTGATCCAAGAAGTATCCTTTATGAAGTATCAATATTAAAAATTTATATTCCCACAGGAAAACTGATGTCTGTAAAACTGTCTTATGAAGAATTAGAACAACGCATCAAAGCATTAGAAAAAGCTGAATCAGAGCGGAAGAAGACAAAATACGCCTTAAAAGAAAGCGAGGATAAATTTAAGTTAGTCTTCGAATCCGCGAATGTCGGTAAATCGATTACATCTCCTAATGGCAGAGTTTCTGTAAACCAGGCCTTTGCTGATATGCTGGGTTACACCCGGGAAGAATTAAGGGATAAAACCTGGCAGGAATTGACGCCTCCTGAAGACATAGAAGTCATCAATCAAAAGTTAAATTCTATTCTCGCTGAAGAACAAAAAGCTACGCGCTTCGAAAAGAAATATATACACAAAAATGGGTCCATCATTTGGGCCGATGTCAGCACGGTTTTACACAGAGATCCGGAGGGCAAACCCCTTCACTTTATTACAACAGTTGTAGATATAAGCGAAAAGAAAATAGCAGAAGAAGCTTTAATCGAAAATGAAAAGAGATATCGAAAAGCTCAGACACTGGGCAAGGTCGGCAACTGGGAGTTTAATCTTGAGAATGGTCATTTCTGGGGCTCTGAAGAAGCAAAAAGGATTTATGGATTTGAACACGATGGACCTGAATTTACAACCGAGGAGGTTGAAAGCTGTATTCCCAAACGGGAATGGGTACATCAGGTGCTTATGGACCTTATTGAAGAGGGGAAAGAATATAATATCGAATTTGATATTATCACCAGGAATACCGGCGCAAGAAGGACTATACACTCCATTGCTGAATTGGAAAAAAATGATAAGGGTAAACCTGTAAAAGTAACCGGAGTAATTATTGATATTACAGAGCGTAAGTATAATATTGAAGAACTTAAACGAAGGAATTATTTTATTGAATCTATCATGAATAATATGCCTATCGGTTTAGCTTTAAATACGATTGATGACGGAGACGTCATGTATATGAATTCAATGTTTGAGGATATTTACGGATGGTCACGGGATGTATTCACGAATACCAGTCTCTTTTTTGACAAAGTCTTTCCCGATCCTGAATACCACCAGAAGATGAAATCTCAAATTATTGCTGATATGCAAAGCGGCGATCCGAATAGAATGGTGTGGAATGATATTAAAATAATGACTGCCTCCGGGGAAGAACGGTATGTGACGGCCATCAACATTCCTTTGATTGAACAGAATCTGATGATTTCTACTGTGCAGAATACAACTGCCCGCAAGCGGGCGGAGAAGGAACACGATAAATTGCAGAATCAGCTGCAGCAATCCCAGAAGATGGAATCAGTGGGGAGGCTGGCTGGAGGAGTGGCACACGATTTCAATAATATTCTGAGCATTATCATTGGATATTCCGAGTTGGCTCTCATAAAGACTGATAATTCCGGCCCCTTGCATGACAACATCGTGGAGATTCTTTCAGCTGCAAAGCGTTCAACAGATATTACGCAGCAATTACTGGCATTTGCCCGCAAACAAACCATTGCCCCCAAGGTGATCGATTTGAATCACTCAATAGGAGACATGATTGAAATGGTCCAGCGAATGATTGGTGAAGACATCGATCTTAACTGGTTGCCCGGAGGGGGAGTGTGGCCGATCAAGATGGACAGCTCTCAGATTCTTCAACTACTTGCGAATCTCTGCATTAATTCCCGTGATGCCATCACCAACGTAGGTAAGATTATCATCGAAACAAAAAATACTGTTTTCGATGATGATTACTGCAGTGAACATGCTGGATTCATCCCCGGCGAGTATGTACTCCTGACTGTAAGCGATGATGGCCAGGGTATGACAGCAGAAACAAGGGACAAGATATTTGAACCATTTTTCACAACCAAGAGCATGGGCCATGGTACCGGACTAGGAATGGCCACCGTATATGGTATTGTCAAGCAGAACAAAGGGTTTATCAACGTTTACAGTGAAATTGAAAAAGGGACAACCATCAGGGTGTATCTGCCCAGGTATATCGGTCTGATTGTTCAAGCACAAAAACAAAAAATCCTGGAAATTCCCAAAAGCCGGGATGAGATGGTATTATTGGTTGAGGACGATGATTTAATATTGGAACTCGGCAAAATGATACTCGAAAATCTTGGGTATGCTGTGCTATCCACAAACAATCCAATGGAGGCTGGCAGCTTGGCTGCAGAGAATGCAGGCAAGTTAAAACTTCTGATCACGGATGTGATTATGCCCAATATGAATGGGCGGGAGTTGTCCGAGGAACTGCAAAGTCTTTATCCTGATCTAAAGACACTTTTCATGTCTGGATATACAGCCGATATCATTGCAGACCGCGGGGTGTTGGAAGAAGGTTTCAATTTTATAGGAAAACCCTTTTCTATGACGGATCTGGCCGTCAAAGTCAGAGAGGTCCTGGATCAAGACAATGATTGATCGGTAGCATTTTGCTACAAAAACCGACAAAAACAGTCTACAATGGTATGAGAGGTTTTTTAACTGAGTCGGGTTTATACATTCAGCAAAAAACAGTATTGGTTTTCAAAAATATTTAATATGGTTTTCATTTAAAAACATTTCTAAAATAAAGAGGCCCCTAATGACCGGAATAGAGACATTGATTCTCTCTAATACCCTTGTCAGCGCGTTTTTCGGTATCGCATATTTTATATACAGTCTGGAGCAAAAAACCTACCCGGGTTTTAGGTTATGGGCCTTTAGTCCGCTGATTATGACATTCGGCTTTTTAGCGATCATTTACCGTGGTACCATTTCGGTCGGAGTCAGCGTTTTTGCTGTAAACGGTCTTTTTATTCTGGTGGCCATAATCCGTCTGGATGCCATTAAACGCTTCCTGGTGAAAAAAAGTCTGAATAAATTATTATATCTTACCCCGTTCTTCGTTGCTCTTGCCTCCTCTACCTTTTATTTTACCCTTGACCGGATTGATATCCGAACTTTCATTGTAAGCCTTGCCCTGTTTATAGTGTCCCTTTCGATTTCATGGAATTTGGTCCGGTATTCACCTCCCGAAAATAGGCTGCTTTACAATTCAGCCGGCGTTTTTATTGCAATCCGGGGTTTAATCATTTTGACCCGGGCATTTTTATTTCAGGCCGGTAACCAGCATATTATTTTTGATAACAATATCTGGTCCTCAATTCAGTTAGAATTCGGCTTGATCAGCGAAGTCGGTCAGAACGTAATTTTTTTAATGATGAATAGCAAACGGGCTAAGGTGAATTCTATCCAATCCGAGTCAAAACTCAATGCTACGGTTATTGACCTGCAAAAAGCGCTATCAGAGGTTAAAACCCTTCAAGGCATTTTACCCATTTGTTCACATTGTAAGAAAATCCGGGATGACCATGGTTCCTGGCATAGCATAGAACAATACATTCATGAACATTCCGATGCTCAGTTCAGTCATGGGGTCTGTCAAGACTGTGCCAAAAAGTATTATCCCGATATCGATTTAAGCAGTACCAGGGAATAATGTGTATGACAAATCTGATTGATTTCAACCCCATAACTTCCTGTCAGAAATATACCTTCATTCCGCAGCTGACGATGGAATCATCCCAGGAGGACCAGTACAGACCCGGGGCCAATAAGCGGTCTCCCCCGAATTCCGAGGTCTTGTCTCCCAGGGAAAAATACCATCCCAAAGTGAACAGTATATCTGTTTCAATCTCCCACTCCAGGGAGGGAATCGCCAGGACACTGGCATCATTCAGGTTAAACAGGGTGGCCAGTTCCAATGTCAAATCGGGAAGCCCTGTCCAGGCTAATCGACCGAATAGATAATCTTCGGCAAAGAAAAGTCGGGTTCCTTCTAAAAAGCCTGATACATCATAGTCTTCCGGCCGGCTGGCTCCCGATCCCAGGTGAATATACTCAGCCATCATTTCAGTCTCTATGGGCTCAATTAAATAGCTGATCCCCATGGAGATCTCCAGGGCTTCCTGTAGAGTCCAATCATCTTCATTTACCCTTTCTGAAGAAGAAAGCCTTAGGGCTGACTCCATGGTTATACCGAAAGAGGAAATATCTCCTGTTAAATCGGAAACCGCCCATATTTCACGCTGCCAGGAAGGATCTGCATTCACATCAGAGGCTTCGGCAAAGGTCTCCCTGGCTAAACCGGCAGAGAGTTCCCATCCATCCAGAAAAGCCATTGCTTTTATACCGAAGGGAAGATTTTCAAGGCGAGTCTCTTCCAGATAGGGCAGACCGCTCCGGCTTGTGTCCGTGAGAATCAGATAGCCCGAGAGTCCATAATTCCAGCCCAGAGCCATGTCTGCGGTTAGAGCCGGAAGACCTCCTTTTTCATCCGAAAAGAAGCTTTCGAGGCTGCGCAGATTGACCCGGTCCGAGGGGTTCAGGAGCCAGGCAGAGCCCCATCCAATGGGAATAAACCCCATGCTGATATCCACACTTTTAATCCCATAGGAGACCCATGCCTGGTCGATATTAAACAGAGAATTGAAGTCGGCCCCCGGTAGTTCTGACGCGTCAGAATAAGCCGGGTCCGGTGGCAGTCCTGTCGTTTCAGAACGACCGAAAGGGTTGGCATAACCTCCGATAAAAGAGGAGGAGCCTTCCAGTACGGCGCTCACCCCGTCAGAGGGTCTCAGTTCAAGCTTGAACCGGGTCGATAGGGTAGTGCCAAAATCCAAATCATCATAGATTTTACCCGGGAACGATTGGGAAAGATCGGACCAGTCATTCAATGCGGCCAGTCCCGCGACCTCGGCCGATCCTGTATAAAATATATGGTCCTGACTTATCCCGGGCAAAACAGGGATTAAGCAGAAACAGAATACAATAAGAAGTTTGTTGTTCATAATATTCTAACCCTCCTAACGATAAAATTGACGCGGATGAAACAGGTTGTCTTCCAGAGCTTTGTCATACTGAATGTCATGGAATTCAATGATGGTTTTTGAGTTCTTGGAGGGATTCACCATCTCCACAGAAGCCGGACTCAAGCGGCCGCTGTAGCTGCGGACTTCCGGTACTGTCATATATTTCTCAACTGTTGATTTCCCTTTATAGAAATCAATCCGGCGGGGAATATAATCTTCCCGATGAACCTGCATGATTATCTTTGAATAATTGACATCCTCTGAGAGTGGACGGCCTTCCAATACCCATACATCAGGGGTGGAGTATTGTATGGTAAAAGCATATTTCCCTGCCCAGTTCCCTGAACCAAGATCCTCATAAGAGAAATCCCCGCCCACACCATTGACTGAACCACTCCTGGCGGCTCCGCTTAACAGACGAACCCGTCCCGTCGAGGGGAAGTAGACCCACTGCCCGTCATCACGGGTCAGAATGGATAATCCAGCCAGGCGTCGGGGTTCCCGGAAGAAATACACACTCAGTTCTCCATCTCCCTCGCTGTTCCGGCTGAAGGATTCCAGGCGGAACACTTTTCTGTCATCAGGATTAGACAGATCATCGATGACAGTCATGGTAATCTCCGATACCTCTGATGACGAACTCTGCCTCTCATCCACCTGACGGATGATGCTCTCTGCAGTCTCTGCCGCTCCCACTGTAAGCGGCAGGCCGACGGCAAGGGCGCTGAGAATCATAATTCCAAAACCTAATCTTCTTTTATTCATGATTTTTCTCCTGAAAGTGTTGTTTTTTTATTGATCCATGTCACAACGACGGGCATGAGAGTTAATGATGCTATTAAAGCTGTAAGAGTTCCCAAAAAGAGAAGTATTCCCAGGGTGGCGATGCCTCTGAAAGTCCCCAGGAGTGCGAGAGAACCGAAGCCGATCATCGTGGTGAGGGCAGAGAGGAGAATTGCCTTCCCCGACGAGGCCATCACCGCCTCCACAGACTTCTCATGTTTCAGTCCATGAAGAATATGGACGTTGTAATCAATCCCGATGCCTATGATGAGAGGAATGGCCAGAATGTTCACAAGATTCAGCTCACCAAAAAGTGTATAAAATCCGCACATCCAGAGAATTCCGAGAAAGAGGTTCGCCATGGCCAGAAGGGTCTTTTTCAGGCTTAGAAATGTGATGAATAATAGAATAGTGACAACAAGGAGTACTGAACTCGCGGCTACCCGGGTTTCATTTAAGATCTCCTTGGACAACGCCAATGAGAGGGAGATGGTTCCGGTTATTCTGGGATCAATCCGGGTCATCTTGTCATCAAAATGAAACATTCCCTTCTCTGTGGTCAGAATATCAGTGGGATATATCGTAATCAGAAAGGATTCTTCCTCTCTGCTGATCCTCTCGTCTTTGATGAAATCCGGTAAATCGGCAATGCTCAGCGGTTTCTGCACCGCCGTCATACGATCAATCCGCTGACTGAGGGCATCGGCAAAGGCAGTATTCAATGCCTCTGTCCGTTCAGAAGCACCAGGACGTTTTAAGGTGGAAATCAAGTTCTGAAAAACCTCCCGTCCCGGTTTTCCACTCTCTGCGCCCATGATTTCATGAACCATGGCATCCCGTTTACCGACTATGCGACTGTTTTCACCCAGATTGACTGAAGTAATATCGGCTATTTCAATGACGTTCCACTCCAGTCTTTGAACCTCATCCATGAGAAAATTCATATCCTTATCAGTTATTTGCTTTATTTCCTGGGTGGTGTGATTCTCATGCCATTCTCCAAGAGCTGCTAAAAGTTCTTTTTGTTCCTGAGTTGACGGCAGATAGTCGGTCGGGCTGCTGACACTGGAAACCGACTTTTCCCTCCGGATGGTTTCGGTCAGATCTCTGGCTTCTTCAAGATCATTGACAGCCAGGAAAGAGGGAAAAGGAGTCAATTGATAGGCATCAATGATGCGATCTTCCGTCGCCTTGGACGGAGTATTCTGTGGACCGATTCGACGCATATCGTAATCATAGGAGAGGCGGGGAAGCAGTACTGCTGAAACAAGGGTGGCCGTCAGCGCCAATACCAGAGCAAAAGAACCCGCCTTTCCCTGGAGTGCACGGCCCCAAGCGGCGAGGAAAGCGAATTCTAATTTGGGCCTGCGTCTCTGTACCAGAACATCGCCCTGGCCGGCACGGATCTTCTGCTTTGTTTTCCCCTGAGATGATTTTTTCCCAAAGCTTAACAAGAAGAGGGGAAGGATGGTGAACATGGAAAGAAGGATCAGGATGATTCCGCTCCCTGCTACAAAACCGAACTGTACAAAACCAAGAGTTTTAGAAAAACAAAGGGCATAAAAAGCCATCGCCGTGGTAATCCCGCCAATGGCCACGGGAGCTGCCGTCTGCTGAAGAGTGAGGGCCATGGCGGCCACGGGATCATGTCCGTCCTGAAGGCTGTCATCATAACGAGTGATGAGATGGATTCCGAAATCGATTCCCAGGCCCACCAGCAAGGCCCCGAAGGAGCTGGTAATCATGTTCAGCTCTTTCAGTGTTGCGCCGATCAGACCGAGATCAAACAGTATGCCCATCCCCAGGGCGATCAGGGCAAAGAAAATAGAACGCATGCTGTTGAGGGAAAAGTAAAAGAGAATGAGAATCACTGCCAGAGCGGCCAGAGGCGGATAAAGAGCATCCGCACCCAGTGCCGTTTCTTCATCTGCCTCCTGGGCTATATCACCGGAGGCACCGAAAATCATATGCGGATATTGAGCCGTCATAGACGCCGTATGCTCTCTGATCCGGGTCATAACACGGCTCAGGCGCTGTCTTTCATCTATGGAGAAATCGGGACTTACCTGAATAATCAGCATTTCATAATCGGGGGAGAAGAAATAGGCATCTCCCACAAAAAGGGCATCAATGAGGCGCTCTGCCGCAGCTTCTGCCTCTGTCTCCTGTCCTTCAATCCAGAAGCGAAACTCCTTTGTGAAATTCTCCAGCTGGTTGAAACTGTCAAGAAGTTCCTGCTCATCAGAGGGAGAAACAACATCCTCTCCTCCCTCATCAAGCCAGGAGGATTCCAGGCTATCATTGAGGGCTGTAAGAAAGGGGAGGAGATTGGTATCTTCGGTGAGAGTCCTGTAATCCTCTATATCATCCTGTTCGGACAGCAGAAAGCCATTCTCAATTAGGAAATCCTGATCTATACGGGTTCGGACTGCCAATAAATCGCCACTCAATTGGGGGTCATTCTTCAATAAACCTGCCAATATATCCGCCGCTTCGGCCATTTCCTCCCTGGAGCCCTGTTCTACAGTCAATAAAATGCTGGATGTCGTGAATTTGTCTCCAATTTCATTATAACTCGCTACGATGGGATTCCCTTCGGGCAGCATATCCTGAATGCGTGTCTTTAACTCAATTGACCCCGCCGTCCAGAAGGCTAACCCGCCCAGGAACGCTGCCAGCACCAGCAGGGGGTATCTGAAACGATACAGAAACAATACATATCTCTGTCCTCTTTGTTCTGTTGAAATCATATTCAATCTCCTTTGTTACACTAACCGGTTAGTTAGTTTGTGTTTAAATAAAAAGTTAGTTAATAATTGAATCAAAATAAATCCAGAGTAAAGACTACCATCACGGTCCTCCTTTCGTTACTTCCGTTATTCTTTGTTCTCTTTCGTATTATTCAAAAAGCTTTTATGGGTTTGAAAATGGGTCTCCTTCAGACTCTTCATAAAATAGTGATCCATGTCTTCGTCTGAAACAGATAGACGCTTCTGGATATCACCCTTAAACAATGTATAGCTGATCATAGGGATCAAGGCCGTAAAGACCTCGGTCATCATCCACTGTTTCTTATCCAGGGCGTTGAAATCGGTTGACTCATCCAAAACACTCGACAGACCCTTTGTGGCGTCATCCAGGTAGAAATCCGCAAGATCCAGAAGCATGTTTTGACCGTCTTCCTTTAAACTCTCCATAAACAGTATGCGGATGATGTCGCGGTGAGTTTCCAGAAATTGGATTATTTCATGCATTGAACTATGAGTTTTCTCTTCATTTTCCGGTGAATCATCACTAGTCAGAGTAGAGTAATCAAATGCAGAGAACCCTTTTTTTACCAGACGCTCATAAAGGGCTTTAAGAAGCTCTTTTTTACTTTTAAAGTAGTAATAAATCAGGGCCTTGTTGACACCCGCTTTTTTCGCGATCTTATCCACACGAGCCCCGTCAAAGCCATTCGAGGAGAATTCCTTCTCTGCTGCATTCAGTATGGTGTCTCTTGTTTCCTCTGCCATTGCATCTCCAATTGATTAACCGTTTAGTTAAATTAGCGTAAACTATGCCATTATGTCAAGGATAATATTATCCCTTCACAATAAATGAGATAAGATCCGAGTCAATTATTAATCCAAAGAAGGATACAGTTTCGTATCTTTTCCCTCCTTAGAATTGTTTTATAAGTAAGGGGGCAGGGTATGAAGGTAATAACAATTTCTCGGTATTTATACAGCGGTGGTATGACGATCGGACAAAAAGTAGCGGATGAACTGGGCTACTCCTTCGTTACCAAAGAAACCATCGAAAAGATCATGGATCAGTACGGTATGGTCGACTTCGATAAAGTATACGAGTCGGCTCCCGGACTTCTGGACCGGGTTGATCCAATACAGGAGGACATGATTCATTTTCTGGGTAAGTTGATGCAGGCCATCGCTCTCCATGGAAGCATCGTGCTTCTGGGACGGGGCAGTTTTTCCTTCTTTCCCGACTACTCGGATGTGCTCAATGTTCGTCTTTGGGCTCCGGTGGAAGTGAGAGTGGGGCGTTTGATGGAACGAACCAATAATACCTCCTGGCGTATATGCATGAATGAAGTGACCGAACACGACAACAGTCGCAAGGCCTTTGTGGAACGCTGGCTGCACGGCCATCCTGATCAGGCCAATGCTTTTGACCTTGTGATCAACACGGGGAAGGTCCCTCTGGATAGTGCTGTCAGGATCATCGTCGATACGGCCCGGGAAAGCCGGGATCTGGTTATGGATAATCATAAGACCGTCAAATCTCTGGAGGTGGATTCCCTTCTACTCGAAACGGTGAATGAGGTCCTGGGGAAATTAGACAGGGTTCATTGATCCATGACGCAAATTGAAAAGTCTCTTTACTCTTAATGTCTATTGTCACAATAGTGACACATTTCTGCCCTACAATTGCTTTCTTTGTAGATCAGAATCACAGGCATGAAACATCCCTCCTCTAAAACAGCCTTTTTTCTCTACTGTCTCTTAATTGCTCTGATTATCCTGCTGGCCGATCTGGACAAACTGCCCGGTTCTCTGTTCATGAAGATTCCACATTATGACTGGTTGGCCCACTTCCTCTTGTACGGTTTTTTTTACCGCCTGTTGGACTCAGCGCTCAAGGAGAGGGAGATCCTCCTATTCAAACGCCCTGGTTCCCCCGCACTCTGCATCAGCTCTGCCTTCATCATCCTGGAGGAAATTTCTCAGCTCTTTCTTTCATCAAGGACCTTCAGCCTTATGGATCTCTTTATGGGCTTTCTGGGAATCGGGGTGTTTATGAAGTTCAGAGTCTCAGTCCCGTCAGAGACTAAAATCCTTTCTGACCAGGGCTGATCATCAGCTCCTGAGGAAAGGGGTGCTCCTCCCTTCAATAGAGGGTATATTCTCCCTCCATCCTCTTGATCGCGCCCCCGCCGAATATCACTCTCGTTCGGCCTTCTACTTCCTTTTTCTGCAGCTTGATCAGATTGTAGTTCTCAGCATGACTGTTCTGCTCCAGTATAAGGGTCTCTTTCTGCCAGCTGTTCTTGTCCAGCAGATAATACCCCAGGGCGGAATTCCCGGACCCCGTCGCCGGATCCTCCAGATAGCCGAAGGTGGGGGCAAACACTCTCACCCTGTAATCATGAGCCTTCATGGATACGTCCTCTGTGAACACTTCCACAATATCAATGCCCTGGTTCACGCAGAACTGATTCAATTCAGCAAGATCCGGGCTGATCATCAGTATGGATTCCAAAGAGACAATCGGGACGATAAGGGTATTCAGCCCGGCGTTTATTATGTTAACGGGCCAGGCGGCATCCAGGTCGTCAAGGGAGATCCGCAAGCTCCGGGCAATCTCCTGCAAAGAGGGCAGGTTCTTCTTTTCCACCGGAGGGGGAGCCATCACAAATACTGCATCATCCGTCTTTATCCTGTTCTCCACGGTCAGTTCCCCATAATTGGTCACAATCGTAATCTGATCCAGCGCTTCCAGTTCCTTGCTTTGAAAGAGCTCATACATCATCGCAATGGTGGCGTGTCCGCAAAAATCCACTTCCCTCTCGGATGAATAAAATTTCAATCCGTACCGGCCGGCTTCTATCTTATGGATGTACCCGACTTCGCTGACAAAGCCTTTCAGCTCCCGGGCCAGCTGGAGCATCCCCGATGTGTCTATTCCATCACCTTCCTCCAGCCAGACAGTGCCAGCCGGGTTCCCCGATGATTTTGCTGTTGCAAAGGCATCAATTTTTTTGAAGTTATAGGTTTTTGGACTCATGCTGATACTCACTCCTCACAATGATTGGGATCCTCACCCCGGATTGTATGACTGGGCTTGTTCCCTGTTCAATAAGACTCAGACCCTCGGATAATCTCTCTGAAGGCTTCATTAAAGGGAGATTCCCTGTTTAACAAGGGGCTCTCGTTTCTTCTCGTAAAATCAATAAATATCACTTTTTCCCCGTTCTATACAATGTTATACTCCAAAATATAGAATCAATGTTTATTTATGTTAAGATAGGGCACCGTCAGGGATTTCCTGCCGCCATAAGCCGCTGGTTTTCCAGGGATAGCCACTTCCATTTTCTTCTGGAGGGGAAAAGGGGAGTCTGGATAACAGCCCCTGTGACGAATTATCTTGCAGGATATGCAGTGAAACAATGTTCTTGTGCAACAAAAAGGATTTCATGTTGCTGAGAGTCATATGTTCAGGAAAAAGTTTCTTTAAAAAATGCAATATTTTAAAATATAGGAGAAAAATAATGCCTGAAATGATGGAGATATATAAAAA
>NZ_JAQIBL010000141.1 GCF_027859075.1 Oceanispirochaeta sp.
GGGATCATGGAGTTCCTCACTCCCGATGCCCATCTGGAAGAATCCCGAGTGGGAGGGACCCTGGGATGGCTCTTAACACCCCACTCCTATAGGGAACTGACTCTGGATACGGAGTTCAGTGTGCTCAACCAGAGCAACAGCTATGAAAACCCGGCGGCCTCCATCGACGAGGAGAACAATAATAACACCCTCCGGGGCAGAATGGATGGTTCTGTCAGCTTTGAAACTGTCTCCTGGATATTCAAACCCTATTTAGGCACAGACATCGCTCTGGACAGATTGGAATCAACCAGCCTCCGCAGCAGCAACGGCAGCTCCCTGCCCGGCAAAGCGGCGCAGATCAGCGGGGCCGTCTATACAAGGATAGAGGCAAAAAATTCATACCTTTCACTCACACCTGCTCTCCGATGGGACTTAAACCGCAGCGAATACAAAGGATGGGAGGTCCGGGATGACAGCCAGGGGTCCTGGTCTCTCACAGCAGCCCTGACTCCCCTCCAGGAGGACAGGCTGATCCTGAAAGGGAACCTGGGAACAGCCTATCATAACCCCGGCTTTGATGACCTGTTCTGGAGCAGCGGATCCTTTGCCTCGGGCAATCCCGACCTCCTCCCGGAAGAGAGTCTCAACTGGGACGGCGGCCTCTACTTCAAGCCCCGGGGAGGACTGGAACTCTCTGTCATATACTTCCAGAGCTATACTGAAAACCTGATACAGTGGTCCCCCACAGCCGGGGGAACCTGGAGACCCGGCAACATCGGCAAGGTCCGGACACAGGGCCTGGAAAATGCCTTCACCTGGTTGATTCCCTTTCAAAAGAGTTTCCTCAGTTTTATGGAACTCCAGGGGAATTATACCTGGATGACAGTCCGGGACCAGACAGAAGATTCCATCAACCAGGGGAATCAACTGCCCTACCGTCCCTTCCATGCAGCCGATGCGTCCCTCTCCTTTATCCGAAAGAACAGCAGCCTGACCGGGAGCACCCACGCTATGGGGTACAGGTATACAAACAGTGGCAATACCAAATATCTGGATGCCCTGCTGACCTTCGATGCCGTTTTCAAGACAAGTTTTGATCAGGGATTCACCTTCTCTGCGGGGGTGCTCAATGTAGGGAATCTGCAGCATGTGGATAAACTGGGATACCCCGTTCCCGGACGGGAATGGACCCTGAGCGGAGGATATAACTTTTGAAAAAACAGAAAACCGGAACTCCCAGAAAGACTCTCTCCTGGATGACAGGATTCCTTTTCGTCCTGATTCTGATCTCCTGTTCTCCCGAAATCAAGACCGACTATCAGGAGTTCTATGATAAGAGTTACGGCAAGGTCCTGTTCATCATCAATGGGAATGCCGAGACCTTGAGCGCCTACAGGCCCGAAGACATGAAGGTTTACAGAGACCTGCAGACCGTCGGCCACAACGGCAGCAGCGAAGCCTGGCCGAGTGATCTATTGAGCATCGGGAACGATCTGTTCACGGTCTGTTCCGGCCAGAATGTCATTGAAAAATATGACAGCCGGACCCTGGACTACCTGGGGAATCTCTATCTTAAAAATGGATTTAATCCTCTTCTCCTCGCCCCCCTGGGTTCAGGAGACCATGCCGCGGTTACAGGTTTTGCAACGGATGAAATTGTCATAGTTAATCTCAATGAGCTCTCCATGACCTCCGGCTTTCTGAAAGTCTATTCTGAAAGCTCCGGGACAATAACAGATACAAATGCGACAGGCGACAACTACCAACGCAGCCCCACGGGCATCGCCGCCACAGACAATACCCTCTATGTCAGCAATGTCCGCTACGATGCCTCGATCCTGCTCACAGATGTCAATGGCGAGACTATTCCCTTCGGTGATGCATTTGCCCGGGCGGCTGGCAATTTCCGGGAGGGCACACTCAGCGTGTTCACATTGAACAGCGGAAAAACTTCGGCTTCCTTAGTCAGGGAGATCAATCTGGACAAGCTCCTCGGCGATTTACCCGGTGAATCACCCTATTACCCCGGCAACGGCCTGAATCCCCAGTCCCTGTTTCTCCTGGAAGGAAAGCTCCACATCGTGTGCACCGGGACCAACGGCGGTGAAGCCCGAAAATACACCAGCAGTGAATACATCCCTCCGGGATCTACTACGAACACGATAGTTCCCGGAACTGATCCTGACGACGGTGTGATCCTGGTCATGAACCTGAATGACTCGGAGAATCCGACACTGGAGAAGGTGGTCTCCATCGGAGGCTCCCCCTCGGGCTACCGGTTCTCCATGGATACAGACAGGAAGATCCTCTATATGGCGGGAGTCGGCGGTATTCAGTCCTACGATTATGAGGGAGAAGCCGTGCTCAGAGCATCATCAAATCCTATATTGGCAGGATCAGATCCCTCGAGTGACTACTATTCTCATTTGTTGTACAAAGATGACATGTTGTACATATCCAATTATTCTGGAAATAAACTGAACCGCATCCAGGTGATCGGCAGTGGAAAAACTCCGGAGTATACACGGTTGGAAGATCTTGTCATCGGTGACGGACCGGGAGCCATGGCTTTTTATATCAGATAAGACGGAAGGAAAAATCCTTTCTGACCCGCAGGGGATCGCCTCCCCGGGGGAAGCGCCAATACTTCTGAACGGTGGTCAGGACACTCTGATCCAGCAGATCATGTCCCGAGCTCTGATCGATGACAATTTCCTCTACCCGTCCCTTGCTGTTAATGGTAAAAATAATCGTCACATCCCCTTCCCAGCCCATCTGCTTTGCCATGGAGGGATAGACCGGAGGGGGCATCCTGGCTCCTTCCAGATTGAGATCATCCAGGGAAGGTTCGCCAGGGGCTGCGTCTACAACCTGAGGGGTTGGTACGAGGACATGACGTTCCTGTGTACCCTGAGGCTGCAGGGCTTCCTTAATTTCCGGGAGGGGTTTGCTCACAGGCTCCACGACTGCGACTGCCGGACTCTCAGGTACAGGACTCTCAGGTACAGGACTCTCCAGTACAGGAGTCTCTTTAATCTGAACAGGCACAACAGGAGATTCTTCCACTTCCATGGGCTCCGATACACTTTGAATCTCAGGCGGTGCGATTTCAGGTTTCTGTTCTTTAATGGAGGTGAAACTGACCTTAACCTTCTGGAACTCAGGCAATATCTCTGCATTTTCTGCAAGATTGAGGCGGTTAATGAATACAAACAAAGCCACATGAAGACTCAGAGAAATCAGGATGGCTTTGCTGATGGGGTCCTTTAAACAGGACAGGGAAATCATGATATCAATATAGCCGGAAAAGGGTCGAAATAAAAGCTTCCACTCCAGAGAATCGGGGAGATAACTGGGATAATGGTATTAAAAAGATTCCAATCTAGATATAGATTTTCCTCTCATCGGTGATGGTCACCAGGCGCTGTAAAGTTACCAGATCCTAACCTGAGGTAGTTAGTAACTGCTCCTAATCGAGTAGGCGGAAATCTATAGATTCCCGCCTCTCACACCACCGTACGTACCGTTCGGTATACGGCGGTTCAACCAAATAGACTATGGTACCTCCAATCAAGTACCACCCGATCATACTCCATACGTTTAGTATGAAGTCTCTTATAGAAACCTGCAACATCCAACAATCCGAAGTGATTGTGAATCACCTCG
>NZ_JAQIBL010000142.1 GCF_027859075.1 Oceanispirochaeta sp.
TGACTCTGGGTCAGGAGTTCTCCGCCTTTGCCGCGCAGACAGCTCAGGGACGCAGAAATCTGGAAAATCAGAGGGACCTTTTGTGTGAACTTCCTCTGGGGGGAACCGCCATCGGCACCGTGCTGAATGCCCATCCGGGATTCGCTCCCGCCGCCATTGAGGGCATTGCCGAAGAAACAGGCATCTCCTTCAGGACTATGGATAATAAATTCCAGGGCATATCCTTTAGAAGCAGTCAGGTGGATCTGATGGGGGTCATCAATTCCATCGCCTGTGATTTTATGAAGATTGCCAATGACCTCCGCCTTCTGACCAGCGGTCCCCGATCAGGCCTGGGTGAGATCATTCTCCCCACACTCCAGCCGGGAAGCTCCATCATGCCGGGAAAAGTCAATCCGGTCATACCCGAGATGGTCATTCAGGTTTCTGCATTTCTCCAGGGAAAGGCCCTTTCTGTGAGTATTGCCAACCAGCACGGCCCTCTGCAGCTCAATATGATGATGCCTTTGGTCTCCCACGAAACGCTGACTGCTTTGAATCTTCTGGCAGAGACCACCAGAGTCTTTGCTGTGAACTGCATTGACGGAATCAGGGCAGACGAAGAGAACTGTCTTCACGCCATAGAAGGTTCCCTGGCCATGATCACTCCCGTTGCCCTGACCATCGGCTATGATCAGGCGGCGCAGCTGGCCTATAAGGCCTACAAGGAAAAAAGGACTGTCCGTGAGGTTCTCTATGAATCAGGGCTTCTGGAGAAAGGGAAAATCGATCGGCTTCTGGACCCGTCGTCAATGACCGGGGAGTGACAGGAGAGTGATACAAGAGAGTCCTGTTTCCAGGGCCCTTTCTATTTTCTACAAAGGATCAGACTGTACTTGCTGTTCTGTTTCAGGATATTCACTCTTTGGAACTTGTCTTTCAGGAAATTACTGTACCCCAATGTTCTGTTCACAACGAGAGCGAAATACCCGCCCTCTCTCAGGACTGCTGCAGATTCCCTGATGAAGGCGATTCCAGTTTCCATTGAAATAGTATGTCCTCTGTGAAAAGGGGGGTTGCAGATCACCAGATCCGCGCTCCCTTCAGGGATTCCTCTGAGTATTCGGGTCTGAATGACTTCTGTCTGTTCCTCCCGTCCCAATGATCGTGCATTGTACCGTGTACTCTCAATGGCCGGAGCACTGTCATCCGTGGCAATCAGCCGGGCTTCAGGCCAGCGCTGCAGGGCTTCCAGTCCCAGAACTCCCGAACCGCAGCCCGGGTCCACGATCAGATTCGGAACCGGCAGATCAGGCATGTTCTCCAGTAAGAATCGACTTCCCGGGTCTACTTTACTCATGGAAAAGACTCCCGGATAAGATCGGTATTCACGCCCTTCAAAGTCGAAGGAAGCGGGTGGTAGGATTCTGTCTTGTGTCTGCCCTTTGTCGGAAAGGGCCAAATCAAGGGAGGCCGGTTTCAGGAGCCCCCTGTAATACCGGGCCTTTTTTTCAATCCTGGAATAGGAACAATCCTGCAGTTCTTCACTAAAGCAGCTGTAATAGCTGTCCGGAAGATAGCGGCTCATCCCGGCAGCCATAATCACAGAATCTCTTTGAATGCGGGATTTCAGCTTTTCCAGCTGAAAGCGGAAATGATCCAATGATTTTGGAATCTTTATAACAACCATGTCTGGATCTCTGGGAAAACTGTCAAATACGGAGGCAGCAGGAATGGCCTTCATTCCATGGACAGACAGGTTTTCGGCCGTATCTTCCAGTTCCATGAGAGAATCATTGATATGACAGATCGTCTGATCCGCCAAAGGAAGCGACAGGGCTCCGCAGCGGTCATTGACTATAAGAATTTTGTGAGGGAGTTCAAACTCTTTTGATATCAGATTCAGCAGGTATTCATCGGCAGCGTCATAGGGACGAAGCGATTTGTCCTGGGACTCATATTTCAGTGTAAAAGTTCCAAAAGCAGTGGCATAGGAGTAATTCATGTTTCCCATTATAGTCCGGCTTGTCCTCTTCTGTTAAGGACTCATTCGATCCTTTGATGGCAGCCCTGGATGAGTCCTCAGAACTCCTCAAAATCACTGATATCAGTCTCTTCATCCCTGGGTGAATCTATAAAACCAGGTGTCAGGCTTGAATCTTCACCCATAAAGACTCGGGAATCCGTTTCGGGTGCTTGAATCATGGCAGCCTTGACAGGAGGGTCCGGGATTGTCTTCTTTACCGAGGGACTGGCTGGTTTCAGCACTGTGGTCTGTGAGGGTGTCCCTGTTTTATCCAGTTTAAAGAATCGTATCTCATTGTTCAGTATCCGGGCCTGAGCGGCCAGTTCTTCCGAGGTGGCGGCAATCTCTTCTGAAGAGGAGGCATTTTTCTGAGTCACATTGTCAAGCTGGTTCAGAGCCGTATTGACCTGTCCCATGCCGCTGCTCTGCTCCAGACTGGCCGCGGATATTTCTTCCACAAGATCAGTCGTTTTTTTCACCTCTTCTACCAGGGATTCAATCATACTGCCCGCTTTGATGGCAATATCCAGGGAATCTCTGGAAAGTTCCGTGATGGATACGGCCGAGTTCTGACTGATTTCGGCCAGTTTTCGTACTTCCGAGGCTACCACAGCAAAACCCTTACCGGCTTCTCCTGCCCGGGCAGCTTCAATCGCCGCATTCAAAGCCAGCATATTGGTTTGTCTGGCAATGTCGCTGACAATACTGATTTTTTGTGAAATTTCTTTCATGGCTTCAACCGTGTGGAATACGGCTTCACCGCTTTCCTGAGCCTTGGTGGATACATCTTCGGCGATGACCCTGGCTCTCTGAGCATTATCGCTGTTCTGATCAATGCTTGATCCCATCTGCTCCATTGAGGCTGAGACTTCTTCTGCCGAAGAGGCCTGCTCTGTCGCCCCCACAGAGAGCTGCTGGGCACTTCTGGAGAGTTGGAGACTGCCGGTCGCCACATTGGCAGATGAATCATTCACAGCCGTCATGA
>NZ_JAQIBL010000143.1 GCF_027859075.1 Oceanispirochaeta sp.
TACGGAAAACAGGAAAAACTAGGTATGGTCATGCCTCAAAAGAAGAAACTGAAAAAGCTTGAAGACCGAATAAGATTAATTACCCGGCGAAATCGTGGTGTAAGGATTGAAACGGTCATAGCCGAGCTTAACAGTATATTCAGAGGATGGATTGGATACTTTGCGAGAAGCTCCATGAAGAAATACCTTGAACGTTTGATGGAATGGACAAGAAGACGAATCCGTCAATATCTATGGAAGCAGTGGAAGAATGGCAAGAACCGGAAACATCGCCTGAGGCAATTGGGTGTAAGTGACTCGGTTCTGAAACATTGGAAACTCGGAAGCAATTCCTACTGGAAGATGGCTGGTGTTTTGAACCCTCTGTTACGTAACGAGGTGATTCACAATCACTTCGGATTGTTGGATGTTGCAGGTTTCTATAAGAGACTTCATACTAAACGTATGGAGTATGATCGGGTGGTACTTGATTGCAGGTACCATAGTCTATTTGGTTGAACCGCCGTATACCGAACGGTACGTACGGTGGTGTGAGAGGCGGGAATCTATAGATTTCCGCCTACTCGATTGCTTTGTAGAATATTATGGTGTTGGCGGAGTGTCGGTTGATTTTTTGTATGAACCCATAAAATTGACACTATCTACTAGAGAACTGAATTGGTCATAGACTTCTAATCTAAAATTGAAAGCTCCGTAGGGTAAGCCATCCCAGGTTTCAGTTTTATCAAACTGAAGTTCCAGATAACCATCCTGAGCTGATACTGCAAAACAATTGGTGGGATTACCATTGATATTTGCTACCCATGCTGATCCACCGTCATGATCTGCATGAAATGTGTAATTATATGTTCCTTCACTATGATTTGCGTTCAGGTTGTATGATACCAAATTTCCTGAACTGTCAAATTGAGCAGGATCATCAAAAGTCACAAGCATATAGATATTCTCATCATCCTGCTGCATATATATTTTATCGATATCACAGTTATTATCTGTTCCTGTATCATCACCTAAAAAGTCCTGGTACCAGACTCCGTAATCTTCCCATTCAAATGATCCATCGTATGAACCATTAATACTGGGAGTACCCCTTGGGAACTGAACAATCGGCACATCTTCGCTGGGGGTGGCTTCAGCGGCTCCTTTAATTAGGATGATATAATTATTATCATCATCATTAATATGATCCAGACCACCATCTCCGTCACTTATTTGGTAGGGCTCATACCAGGTGTCCAGATTGAAATTCATCTTCTCATTAGTTCCTAATTCATCCCAATAAACTGTTTTTGATATTCCGAACTCTATGGCCTGAACTCCGGGATCAAATCCGGGAAATCGGAACGCTGGATCTTCAAGGGGGTATCCATCCCAGGTATCAGCATCAATACGGTAATTATAATTAGACCACCAGTACATTGTTCCATCCGAATTGTGGGATAAATTTATGGCGTTCACACTGTAGTTGTCGTTTTCGTCATGCATATTTATACTAAACTGAGTTCCCGGATTTTCAAGAGGAATACCATTCTCAGTTGATAGATAGAAGTAAAGGTTTTCATCGTCCTGAGCGACTTTGATAATATTAATGTCACCCCCGGGAATTGTAGGTAAACCGGAGTTTGTGCCTTCAAATGTAGTGTCATAAACGTATGTCGGCACTGAGTCCCAATCAAATAAACTCCCGTCCAGAACAATGGCTGCCACCGGAGGATTGTAAGCACCCCCTGTTAATTTAGGATCAAAGGGATTGTCATAAATCTTTTCCTCATAGAGGAAACAGGTCACCAACAATAATGTTAAAGAGGAAACAAGAACTGCCCGAATAATTCTTTTCATGTTTATTATTCTAACCCTGAAAAAATGAATTGTTAAGAGTTTATAAGATATATTTTATAATGATAAGCCTCAGATCCATTATTCTTAACTTTGATGCCCCGAAGATAACAGTTCGGTCGTTCACTCTTCCATTAAGATTTATTAACATAAGCCAATTCCTTTTGACAGAGCATCTCTCCCCTCTGTACTGTTAAGCATGAACCAACTTGATCAATTAGAAAGCATCGGCGTCCGGATACTCCGGGAAGCCTATTCCAATTTTAAGAATCTGTGCATGCTCTGGTCGATTGGAAAAGACAGCACCGTTCTTTTATGGCTGGCACGTAAAGCCTTTTACGGTCATGTTCCTTTCCCTCTGGTGCACATCGACACTCATTTTAAGATTCCAGAGATGATCGAATACAGGGACCGCCTGACCCGTGAATGGAATCTTCCCATGGTCTACGGAGAAAACTCGGAGGCTCTGGCGGCCGGGCAGACATATCCCGACGGGAATGTTGACCGCCTGACCTGCTGTCGGCTCCTCAAGGCAGAGGCTTTGAAAAACACATTGAATGGAAACTGGAAACGCTACCGCTTTAATCACGGTACTGACCGTTATGAACTGGATGATAACAAGGATCTGTACACCGGAGTCATCGTGGGAGTCCGGGCCGATGAAGAGGGCTCCCGCTCCAAAGAGCGGTATTTCAGTCCCAGGGATAAGGAGAATATCTGGGATGTGGGTGATCAGCCTCCCGAATTTTGGAATCAGTTCAAGACAGATTTTGCCCCGGGTTCCCATGTGAGAATCCATCCTCTTCTGGACTGGACGGAAACAAATATATGGGAGTACATCGAAAGGGAAAAGATCCCCACAGTTTCCCTGTATTACAATCAGGGTTCCGGTGAGCGCTACCGCTCCCTGGGATGCGGACCCTGTACCCATTCGGTACAGTCGGAGGCCAGGAATGTTTCCGAAATCATCTCCGAATTAAAAACCGGTAAATTTGCTAACATCGCCGAACGTTCGGGCCGGGCCCAGGATAAGGAAGACGGGGGTGGACTGGAAACCCTGAGACGGGACGGGTACATGTGATGCAGCGCGAGCAGATGAACATCGTCTTTACCGGTCATGTGGATCATGGCAAAAGCACAGTTGTAGGCCGGCTTCTGGCCGATACGGGAAGCCTCCCCGAGGGGAAGCTGGAACAGATCCGCCGGGATTGTGAAAAAAACTCCAAACCCTTTGAGTATGCCTTTCTCCTGGATGCTCTGAAGGATGAACAGTCTCAGGGAATTACCATCGACGCCGCCCGGGTCTTCTTCAATTCCGATAAGAGAGACTATATTATTATTGATGCTCCCGGTCATATTGAGTTTTTAAAGAATATGATCACCGGGGCGGCCCGGGCAGAGGCAGCTTTTCTGGTCATCGATGCGGATGAAGGAATTCAGGAAAACTCCCGGCGTCACGGCTACCTTCTGGCCATGCTGGGGATCAGTCAGGTTTGTGTCATTGTCAATAAGATGGATCTGGTAGGCTACAATCAGCAGGTTTATAAGCGGATTGTCAGGAAATTCTCCCGTTTTTTGAAATCCATCAACCTTCCCAAAGTAAAATTTGTTCCTGTCAGTGGTCGGGAAGGGGATCATATCTATCACAGGATGGACCGTATGCCCTGGTGGGAGGGGGCCACGGTTCTGGAGCTTCTGGATCAATTCAAGAAGAGTGAATCCCTGGAAAGACTGCCTCTGAGAATGCCTGTAACGGATATTTACAAGTTTACAAACTTCGCTGACAGCCGGCGAATCATCGCCGGGACGGCTGAAACAGGTTCCTTCAAGGAAGGGGATGAACTCATCTTCTATCCTTCGGGTAAAAAGAGCCGGGTGAAAAGCATTGAGTCTTTTAATACACAAACTGTGACAGAGGTTTCTGCAGGGAAGGCGACGGGGATTACTCTGGAAGAACAGATCTACCTCTCCCGGGGAGCTCTGGCTTGCCGGGTGGATGAGATGCCCCCCAGGGTGGGGAACTGCCTGATGGTCAGTCTTTTCTGGCTGGGTCGGGAACCCCTTGTTGCCGGCAAAGAGTATTTGCTTAAAACAGGTACCTCAAAAGTCCGCTGCCAGCTGACCGAGATCAGCAAAATCATTGATGCCTCCTCTCTGGATGCCCAGGACAGGAAAAACCAGGTAGACCGGCATGATGTGGCGGAATGTATATTAACTCTTCAAAAGGTGATCGCCTTTGACCTGGTCATGGATCTGCCTCAAACCAGCCGTTTTGTCCTTGTGGATGGGTATGAAATTGCCGGAGGCGGGATTATCCGGGAGGTGGTAGAAGGCCGCCAGAGTGAGTATGGAGACAGACTCATCAGGAGAAACCTGGAATGGGAGAACGGGATTGTCACCGAACTGGACCGGATGCAGCAGTATCAACAGAGACCGGCCCTGATTCTGGTCACAGGAGTACTGAACGGCGGTAATAAGCAATTTGCAGAACAGCTGGAGAAAAAACTCTTTTCTCTGGATAAAACAGTCTATTATCTGGGGTACCGCAGTCTGAAATATGGTCTGGATGCGGACCTTCGGAATGGGTTCCAGAACAGACACAATCAGATGATCAGGGAAGAGCATATCCGCAGGATTTCTGAGATCTCCCATATCATGATGGATGCGGGACTTTTCTTTATTGTGAAGATTGATGCACTGACCTATGAGGAGCGTGATCTGATTCAGCTGCTCATCGGTTCTTCCCGCCTGAAAACCATCTGGGTGGGCCGGGATATCACGACGGATCTGGTTCCGGACTGGCATATCCGCCATCCCGAAAACACGGCAGACCATCTGGAAGAAGTTGATCAAATTATGACAGAATGGGAACTCCTGGGAGATATTAAATGAGTGGAAAAAAGAATGGAAATCACTATAACCTGAAGGCTCTTTGTTGCGGGAAGGACCTTGAAGATGACGGAAGAATCCTGGGATGTCCCGAATGCAGAGACCCTCATTTGTTGAGGGCTTCCTATAAGAAAAAACAGCTTAAAACAGGTGCGATGGAAGAAGGGTTATACCGCTTTTCCGATTGGCTCCCCATACAGCGGGAGCTCAAGGGATCATCCGCTCCGGTGAGCTATAAGAGTGAAGGACTGGCTAAGGCTCTCGGGATGAATAATCTCTGGATTACCTTCAACGGATGGTGGCCCGAAAAGGGTGCTTCCATGAAAACTGGAACCTTCAAGGAGTGCGAGGCTTATGCCGTCTGTGCCCGTATCCCTGAAAATACAGAGGATGTACTGGTGGTCGCTTCGGCGGGCAATACGGCCCGGGCCTTTATGCGGGTCTGTTCGGAGAATAACATTCCCCTGGTGGTCTGCGTTCCAGAGGATAATCTGAATTCTCTCTGGTCGGATGCCCCCGGGGCGGACTGCATTAAAGTCATTGCCTGCGCATCGGGTTCTGATTATTTTGATGCCATTGCCTTATCCAATAAACTCTGCGAAGGAGCAGGATTCTATCCCGAGGGAGGGGCCAAAAATCCGGCCCGCCGGGACGGTATGGGAACAACGGTTCTCTCGGCAGCCATAGAAATCGGGAAGATTCCCGAGTTTTACTTCCAGGCTGTCGGCAGCGGTACCGGTGCCATTGCCGCCTGGGAAGCCGCTCTCCGCCTGGAGGAAGACGGAAATTTTGGCAGGAACAAAATGAAGCTGATGGTCTCCCAGAACGTTCCTTTCCAGATTATCCATGATAGTTGGAAGGCAGACAGCCGGACTCTGCTCGGTCTGGATAACAATGAAGCCCGTCAGCAGTCGCAAATCATCAATGCCAAGGTGCTGTCCAACAGAAAGCCTCCCTATTCTCTGCCCAATGGTCTGTATGATGCCCTGAAGGCCAGTGGGGGAGATGTTCTTTTAGCAGATAATGAGGAAGCAGAAAAAGCAGCCCTTCTGTTTGAACAGAGTGAAGGGAATGATATCTCACCTGCGGCTGCTGTCGCTGTGGCTTCACTGATCAAAGCCCTTGAATCCAGGCAGGTTCATAAGAATGCATTGGTCATGCTGAATATCACCGGTGGTGGAATGGGGCGCTACCAGAAAGAACATACCACGGCACCCACTGTGGCGGACCTGGTCTTTTCCACTGACCAAGAGGTCTCGGATGTGATAGAACAAGTACAGAAATTATTTTAACAAAGAAATATGAGGCAAGGAGAATACTATGATTGATATTTTTGATAAATGTAAAACTGACGGCGGATACTTCGGTTATTATAGAAAAGCGGGAGACCGGGATCTGACCAGGCCGACCATGGACCCCCTGCCCGGAAAGACAATGCAGTACAAGGGCAACGAAGTTGTCATGTGGTCTGTAAACAACTACATCGGGCTGGCGGAGAACGAAGAAGTCAAACAGGTGGCCGCACAGGCTGTTCAGGATTTCGGAACCAGTTCACCCATGGGGTCCCGTATGATGAGCGGCAATACCCAGCATCATCAGGATCTTGAAAAGAGACTGGCCGAGTTTGCCCAGAAAGAAGCGGCTTACCTCTTCAACTACGGGTATATGGGGGTTCTGGGAATCGTTTCATCCCTCTGCGGTTCCAAAGATACTGTCATCGTAGACCGCCTGGCTCATGCCTGTATCCTGGATGCAGCCTCCATGGCCAAGTCAGCAGGTGCCACCATCCGCTACTTCAAACATAACAATATGAAAGATCTGGAAAGCGTTCTGCAACAGGTGAATAAGAACAGGGAAGGGGGTGTCATGATCCTCATAGAAGGGGTCTACGGCATGACTGGAGACCTGGCTGATCTTCCCGGAATCTGTGAACTCAAGGAGAAATACAATGCCCGCCTGTTTATTGACGATGCCCATGGTGTGGGTGTTATGGGTGAAAAGGGCCGTGGAATCGGCGATCATTTCGGGGTTCAGGATCGGGTAGATCTCTATTTTGGTACCTTTGCCAAGGCTTTTGCCGCGATAGGTGGTTATGTGGCGGCAGACCAGGATGTGATTGACTGGATCGCCTTCAATGCACGGACTCAGGTCTTTGCAAAGAGCCTTCCCATGGTGTACGTGAAAGCCCTGGATAAGACTCTGGACTTTGTCATTGCCGGTGATGACCGCCGGAAGATCATGTGGGACAATTCCAGCAAGCTGAAAAAGGGCCTCAAGGATCTGGGGTATTATATCGGGCCGGGGGAATCACCCATCTGCTCTGTCTTTACACCCACCGGAAGTGATGATGTGAACGGTGTGGGGGTCCGGATGGTGAAATACCTCCGTGAGAACCTGATATTTGTAACAGCCGTTGTTTACCCCGTCGTTCCTCCCGGACTCTGTATGTTCCGCATGATTCCCACGACTTCTCATACGGATGTCGAAATCCAAAGAACCGTAGAGGTCTTTGCCAGGATGAAAAAAGATATGAATCTGATGGACTCTGTGAATGAAGAAGACATAAAAAAGATTAGAAAAGTCTACAGAAATGTCAAAGACTGATTTGAAAGACCTCATCCCCGAGTGGCAGCAGGTGCTGGCCGGCTCGGGACCGGAGGATGTTCTGAACTGGGCTTTGAAACAATTCGGAAGTGACAGGCTGATGCAGTCCTCCAGTCTGGGAATGGAAGATATGGTCATTACCGACCTGCTCCGGGAAATATCATCAGACGCCGGGATCTTTACCCTGGACACGGGGCGGTTCTTTCAGGAAAGCTACGACCTGATGGAGGAGATCCGGATCAAATGGAAGACTCCCATTCGTGTCTATTTTCCTGAGGCGAAGGCCGTCGAAGAACTGGTGAGTACAAAGGGGCCGAATTCCTTCTATACCAGCCTTGAAAACCGCAGGGAGTGCTGCCGCATCAGGAAAATTGATCCTCTGAAGCGGGCCCTGGATGGTCTGGATGCCTGGATTTGCGGTCTCCGGCGGGATCAGTCAGTGACCCGGCAGGCCGTAGAGTTTGTTGAATGGGATGAGGCGTTTTCCCTGGTGAAGATCAATCCTCTCGCTCAATGGAGTGAAGATCAGTGCAGGGATTACATCAAAGACCACTCCGTTCCTATCCATATTCTGCACAAAAAGGGTTACCCTTCCATCGGATGTGCTCCCTGCACGAGGGCGGTCAGGGAGGGAGAGGATATACGTTCCGGCCGGTGGTGGTGGGAAAACCCTGAAAGCAGGGAATGCGGACTTCATAAAAAAAAGTGATCAATCCCTTCTTTCCCTCCTATAGACTCTAAATTCACATAGTGTTTTCGTACTAATTGATCAAATCACCCTTTTCAGATCAGGGAAAAGCTTATAAGGTATATATATTAAAATGACATATATTGGGAATGTGTCAAAATAAAGGCCCTTAGGCCTTAACAGAATACCCGTCGAAGCTGCAAATCAGCTTTGATAGATAATTGGAGGCGCAATGGACTTATCTACCTTCCGAAAAAATTACACCACCATGGTGACTGCTAGAGAAATGGATCTTCTGGAACAAAGCTACACCGGCAGAGGTGAGGCGTTCTTTCATGTTTCAGGGGCCGGCCACGAAGGAACCTGTCTACTCCAGGACTTTCTTGGCCCCCAGGACTGGCTGCACTGCCATTACAGAGATAAAGCCCTTATGCTGGCCAGAGGCATTTCGCCGGAAATGTTCTTCATGTCCCTTTTTAATAAAGATGGTTCTCATTCCAGAGGCCGTCAGATGAATGCTCATATGAGTGATCCCGAAAAAAAAGTACTGAGTATTGTAGGACCTGTGGGAAACAGTGCCCTACAGGCCGCGGGGGTCGCCGAAGCGGTGAAAGCCAATGCGGATCATCCCATCGTTCTCTGCGGACTGGGAGACGGGATGTCACAACAGGGAGAGGTTCTGGAAGCCGTCGCCCATGCGGTCCGCAAAGAACTTCCGGTTCTCTTTTTTATCCAGGATAACCAGTTTGCCATTTCTACCAAGACCGAAGGGCAGACCTTTTTTTCCAGACCAGACGGCCCGGCCGGGGATTATTACGGCATTCCCATCACAAGACTGGATGGACGTCATCCTGCCGATCTTCCCGATGCCTTCGAGGCACTGGTCGGTGAAATGCGGCAAAACAGGAAGCCTCAGATTGTCGTCTTTTCGGTGGACCGTCTTCACAGCCATACCAATGCGGATGACCATAGGGTCTACCGCAGTGAAGATGAAATTCAGGCAGCCCGGGAAACAGGTGATCCCATCATCCATCTGGGGAATTGGCTGATAGAGCAGGGAATTCCTGCAGAAGAACTGGACCGGGACGTTGAAAAAATACGAATAACCCTGGCTGAGACGGCACGGAAGGTGCAGCAGTCTGCAGATCCGCAGCCCGTGTTTACGGCTAAAAGAGAGCTGCCTGCCCATTTGAGTGATCCCGACCAGGAATACAGGGGCACTCCCGGGAAAGAAGCCCTGACCATGATCGAAGCTCTCAGGGAAACTCTCCGTTTTCAAATATCACGGAATCCCGGAGTAGAACTTTTGGGAGAAGACCTGGAAGACCCCAAGGGGGATGTCTTTGGTGTGACTAAAACACTGAGCCAGGAGTTTCCCGGACGCGTTCAGAACAGTCCCCTTACGGAATCTACCATCATCGGCCTTTCTGTAGGAAGAGCCCTGGCGGGGAAACACCCCGTTGCCTTTCTGCAGTTTGCCGACTTTCTGCCTATCGCCTTTAATCAGTTATGGGCCGAGGCGGGCAGCATGTTCTGGAGAAGTGACGGCGGATGGCAGTGCCCCATGATCGTCATGGTTTCCTGCGGTGGGTATAAACCGGGACTCGGACCCTTTCATGCCTCCAGTATGGAGGCCGTGGCGGCTCATATCCCCGGAATCGATGTGGTCATGCCCTCCACTGCGGGTGATGCGGCGGGCCTTTTGAATGCCGCCTTTGAATCAAAACGTCCTACCATCTTCTTTTACCCCAAAGCCTGTCTGAATGAAGCCATGAGCCGTACCAGCGGGGATGTTTCCCGTCAGCTTGTTCCCCTGGGGATAGCCCGTAAGCACAGCGAGGGTGATCATATCAGTTTTGTGACTTATGGAAATCCTGTCAAACTCTGTGTGAAAGCCGCAGACACTCTGCTTAAGCAGGGCATCAGCAGCGATGTGATAGACCTCCGGTCCATCAGTCCCTGGGACAGGGCCATGGTCATTGCCTCGGCTGAAAAAACGGGTCGGGTCATCATTGTTCATGAAGAGAACAGAACCGCCTCTATGAGTTCAGAGATTGCCGCAGTGCTGGCAGAGCATGTGAAAAGACCCTTGATGATCAGACGTCTGGTCAGGGAAGATACCTTTGTTCCCTGCAATTTTGACAATCAGCTTGTTCTTCTTCCCTCCTATCAGAAAATTCTTGAAACCGCAGTAGACCTGCTGGATGGGACAATCAGCTGGAAGAAAGAGAAGAGCAGCAATACCGGGTTATTTACTGTTGAAATTATCGGAACCAGTCCGGCAGATGAAACGGCAGCCATCATAGATTGGAAGGTCAAACCCGGCGACAGTATCAGCGAAGGTCAGCTTCTTGCCGATTTCGAAGCCGATAAGGCCGCGGCAGAGCTCATGTCACCCGTGAGCGGGGTGGTGGAAGCCCTGCTTCTGGACGAGGGAGAAGCCGTTGAAATCGGAACCCCTGCCTTGACAGTCAAAACCATCGATACCGGTGAAATCCTGCTGAAGCCCAAAACCAGGGAAGAGCCTGGTGAGCCTCAAATTACCGGGTTGAACCCGGAGGGTGGAACCGTCCTTCCGACAGCTTCGGCAGCTTCCGGGGACAGACGTCCCTGGATTCTGGATTTAGAAGGGGTCATGGGAAGCCGTAAGGTCAGCAATGAAGAGATCATGGAGCAGTGTCCCGGCTGGGAAGAGGGTGAAATCCTTAACATGACAGGCATCGAAAACCGGAACTGGATTGCCCCGGGGGACGATATCATCTCTTTATCTGAAAAAGCTG
>NZ_JAQIBL010000144.1 GCF_027859075.1 Oceanispirochaeta sp.
CGTTGATATTCATGATCACCGCCGAGGGATTGACCATATTCACACGGCTGGCAAAGACTTCCCTCTCTGCCTGAGAAACGATGTCTCCCTTTGTAATAACAACAATGTCTGCCGACTTGAGCATGGGACCGATCTTCTTGGGTGTGTTGATTCCACTGAGATTATCTATGACACAGATGGCCTTGATGTCCTTGATATAGGGAGAACAGCGGTTGCAGAGCCCGGCGGACTCGGAAATAAGAACATCGAATCCTTCCCGGATACCCCACTGAGTCACCTCTTCCACATTGCTTACAAAGTAATGGTCAGGGCAGAGAGCTCCGGAAAGTCCCTTCTTGACGGGAATCCCCGCCTTTTCATACAGGACATCATCATCAGTATAGAGACAGTCGAATTTAGCGACTCCCACTTTCAATCCCCGCTGCTTCAGAGAGTCAATTGTTTTCAGAATAACTGAGGTCTTCCCCGACGATGGAGGACCCGATACAGTGACTAGATTCATACGGCCTCCCGTGTCAGATCGACAGCATCATTAAAGATGGTTTCACAGTGTGTGATCAGAGTGGCAATATCCTGAGAGTAGTTATAATCCCAACCCAGCCACATAAACTTTTTATCATTATCAATTTGGTTGTCTACATCGGGATGTACAGAAGGAAAGAGACCGCTATGCGCCAGGACTTCTCCGACCTTCTTTGAGGCAAAAAAATCAATAACCGGCTGCAGTTTTTCGATCTTCTGCTTTTTAGACAGCATGAAGATAGGGCTGATAATGGCACCATCCGAGGGCCAGACAGCCGCCATCCCGCCTCCTTCCCTGACCATTTTGGTAAAGAAATAGGGCATAATGGTCACAATGGGTTTGGTATTCTTACTCCGATTACTCTTGACCATCTGAGAGGGGTGCATGGCTGTCAGCAGGCTCCGTCCCAACTTCCTGACTCCTTCATCTCCATAGTGTTTATGAATATTCAACAGGATGGCATTGAAGAGGTCAAAATCTCCCACAGGAAGAGACACACGTTTTTCAAATTCAGGAGCCAGTACATCTTCCCAGCTCTGTGGAACGGGCCGGTCTCCCAGCTCATCTGTATTGATCAGAAAAACAGCAGGAACCACTCCGATCATTCCGTAGTGACCTCGGGGATCCTTCAGATTCAGATCTTCAAATAGAGGATTAAAGGTACCAAGCCCTGTCGTATCTTCAAAAACGCCGGCTTTTTTAAACTTTCCTATCTTCTCTTCATCAAAAAACATGTCGAAACCGGCTGAGATAAACAGGTCAGGCAGCTTGTCAGGGTCTTCAACACCGTCGATATTCTCCTGTACCCAGTCCAGTCCCATAGAAGCGGCTTTCAATTCATGGTTGATATGAATGGCATGACTCTTTTTATAGGATTCATTGAACTCGTTGAACTGCTCTAGGAGGGGCAAACGAACGGGACAGGGAAGAAGGCCGACAACATTCAGAGCCTCCTCATCGTCTTTCTTTTCGGACTGATTCAGAGTCGCATCCACACTGCCATTGTGCTGTTCAATGGCTTCGTTCAATAATTTACTGAAAATTTTGAGGTCCAGCTGTTTGAGCATCAGGGCCGATGCGAGGCTTATCGTTTTAGCAAATTTTTCCCGTTTGTCCTTATCACTCATCTGGGGAAATCCATTGGAAACAAAGACTGGAATGGTTTCGGGATAATCCTCGATGATTTTGTATAGGCTATCTTCAGAATGGAAGCTTTTCATATGATCTCCTTGCTACCGAGGCTCTGTAGAGCCTTGGTGACTTTCTTGCTCGAGGCCTAAGGGCCTTATACTACCGAGGCTCTGTAGAGCCCTATACTACCAAGCCTCTGTAGAGGCTCGGTGCCTTTCTCGCTCGAGGCCTAAGGGTGCTCAGGGCCTAAGGGCCTTGTTCTACCGAGGCTCTGTAGAGCCTTGGTGACTTTCTTGCTCAGGCCTAAGGGTGTGCCTCTGATGTGGTAAATTGGCTCAGTTTTATATTTTCAAAAGTTTTTAATATTTCCCGGTTGATATGATTGAGCTTCTGATCAAAAAGGCAGGTTGAAAATCCGCAATCCTGATAGCCCAGGGGGCAATCGCAAAGTTTGACCGGGGATTCAAGGATCTCATAAATATCCAGAAAGGAGATGTCTTCGGGGGGCTGGTTCAGAAGAAATCCTCCTCGGGGGCCCCTCTGGGACTTCGTGATTCCCGCCTTGTTCAGAGCCTGGAAGACCTTGGCGAGGTGAGCCTCCGAGGCATTGAGTTTCCGGGCTGCCTCTTTCACATTGATTCGGTCGGGGGTCGCCTGAGCAACCAGGGCCAAACCATGAAAAGCCAATGATGCAGCTTCTGAAATATTGATCAATTGATTCATATGGACTTAACTCCTGCTTTACTACTATTTCCTACCAAAGCCGGTTTACGGCTTTGGTGTTGTACTCCAATAGGCCTAAGGGTATTTACTACCAAAGCCGGTTTACGGCTTTGGTGTTGTACTCCAATAGGACTAAGGGTATTTCGGTATCAGAATACTTAAATACATTTATGGGGTCAATCCATTTTTTAGATTGAGGGCCTAAAAAAAGGAAGAGAATGGTTTATAATGTAACTCATGTTACCAAAGGGAGGACTCAGGATGATCAATATCAGCAGATTCATGGAATCTGACAGTCCGGACAAGGAGTCTCTCCTGTTTTCAATGGTGTCTCACTTCTTTTCCGAAAGAGACAAAGGATTCAGAGAAAAAATCATGACAGGCTGCCTCGCAAGGGAAAAGGAAGCCACAACCATGGTGGATAAGGGAATTGCCTTTCCTCACTCTGTGATCAAGGATAAAATCCCCCCCCGGGTTCTCTGCTGCAACTCCCCTGAAGGGGTTCCCTGGAATACAGCTGGAGAGAAGGTTTCCATTATCATTATGCTGGTCTGCAACGAAGAGGATCATCTTCCAACCCTGTCGGAACTGGCCGGCATATTTCAGATGCCCGGAGTGTCCGACCGGCTGGGCAAGGCAGAAAATGCTGAGGATATGACAGAAATTCTGATCACAGCACAGTCACAGAAAGAGGAGAACTGGTCCGAAGATAAGGAAATAATCACCAATTCTCTTCTCCGTGAAGCCGACCGACTGGCTTCACGGATGAAAAACGCCAGAATTGTGCTTTTTTCCAACTCACTCATCCAGATAATGGCCCTTTCCGAGCAGTTCAAGCCCCAAAACGCCATCTTGGTCAGCACTAGAAGCCGGGTTCTGAACAGGTCCGCCCTCCTGAATAAAACCTTTTCCAGAATCTATCATGCTCATGGTTTTATCAACGATGAAAAAGAGATCCTCAAGCAGCTCTGGTCAGAAAAGATTCTTTTGGACGGTGACATCGTTCTGGCCCTTTCCGGTTTTGAGTTTGATGTGATGCCCCACAGCATCTCAATATTTGCGATCCCCAGGGATTTATATGAATAAGCCAGAGTCCTGAACTACCGGATACCCCACAAGGTCAATCTGGAGATTCTCAGCAGGGTGGTGTCTCTGGCTTCTGAGCTCTCCCGGCAGGGACGGGAAGGAAAACCGGCAGGAACCATATTTGTGATCGGCGAGTATGAGACGGTCAGGGACTACTGCAAACAGCTGATCATCAACCCCTTCGGCGGTTTGGATGATCATGAACGCAGCATTCTGGATGCGGGACTCTCTGAAACTATCAAGGAGTTTTCCAAGATAGACGGGGCGTATATAATTGAAAACTCGGGGAAAATTCGTTCCGGAGGGACTTATTTATCCGTCCCCCCTCATCATATCCGGCTTCAACCAGGTCTGGGAGCTCGTCATGCTGCAGCCCTGGGGATTACACTGGCGGCTCCTGTAGCCTCGGTTGTCCTATCAGAATCGACCGGGCAGATCCGCATATACTGGGATGGTCTGGAACAAGACATTTTCACTCCGTCCGAGAAGAACCGGTTCTCTCCCTTATGATAATTTGAGAACAACATCCAGGGACACAAGCATGATGGAGTAATACAACAGAAGAATCAGCAGAAGAATCCATCTGTCAAGAAAGGGAAATTTCTTTTTGCCAAAGTCTCTCTGCCCCACAAGCCAGTCCGAAATAAAATATCCGATTCCGATATAGGCCAACTGTCCCTGCCCTGCAAAGGCGGAATATAAGCCGCCGCAGAGAAGAATGGAAACCGCCAGATCGTAGACAATCATGGCTGCTAGAGTTTCCTTATTCAGTTTCAAGGTGAAAAAGGCACCCAGCCCCAGCACAATGGGGATTGAGATTGAGACCAGATGTGCCAGGGGAGAGAGGGAGGTCTGCCGGGCATTCACGATGAGCCCCAATCCCAGAAGCACGGTCATACCCATAAACAGAACCATTCCGATCAGATAAAAACCCTCCTGCCTTTTCTTGTCTTCTATTGAATAGGCACCCTCAATAAAGATGTCTCCCACTGAGGCCAGGAGCCAGACAGGAATAAAAATACGGGGTATCAATTCAGCCAGATGCCCCCCTTCCAGGGCCGCCAGAAATATAAGGAAAGCAGTTAGTCCGGCAATAAAGGGGCTCATAAAGCGGCGGATCAGCAGCAGCTGCTTCAGTTCGTCCTTCTCCCTGCCGGTGTTTTCGGAAAGAGAGGGAATCAGATCCTGATAGGACCGGCTTTTTGCCTGGATAAAAATGGCAGCAAAGGCAGAGATGATGAATATAAAATAATATGGGTTCATAAGAGAAACCTCCTGAAAAAGGCTGCCCTTGTGAGGCAGCCCTATAGCCTAAGATTAATTACGGCATAAACAGGAGAAAGAATCATCAATTGTCTTCTCGGTATCAAAAAAATTCACAGATCTTCGTTCAAATATATTCACGGGAACCTCCAAAGGTTATATTACTAATTAGTACTATATGGTTAAAAATAGTAACTCTTCACATTTTTCCTGTCAGTTTTTTCAACAAATCCAGCAGACGTCTTTTCTCATCACTCTCCAGCCTTTCAAACAGAGTCTGAACACTCTCAACATGCCTGGGAAACAGATCGGCTATAAGAACCTCTCCCTTCTCTGTCAGGCTGATCCTTGAGGCTCGGCCATCTCCGGGATCTTTAAAACGTCGAACCAAACCATCCTTCACAAGGTTATTGACCACCACCGTCATATTCCCCCCAGTGGAGAGGGTCTTCTCAATGATTTCACAAATTCTGAGATCCCCCTTATGATACAGAGCTTCCAGGACCGCAAATTGAGAAAGTGTCAGACCCGCATCCTGAATGTTCTGTCCTTCACCTCGGCGAATATGCTGTATGGATCTTGAAAGGGCTATCACGAGCTTAAGATTCAGATCATTTTCATTTCCATAACTGACATTTTTCATCTGATTAGAATATATTACTAATTAGTACAATAGTCAAATAGATTCTCTTCTATTTGAGGGATTCTATGGCATATTATTTTTCTGAAGCCTTGTAAATCCGGTCCATCACAGCCTGGCCGAGGCCTTCTTCCGGAATAAACTCCGCATAGATGCAGCTGATATCCTGCTGATCCAGAGAGTGAAGTGCCGAAAAAAGTCGGGAAGCCGCTTCGAGGACATTGCCCGAAGGAGCGAGAATCTCACTATGTGCAAATCCCTCAGCCCTGGAAGAATCACTGAAGATCAAGGCCCCGGCACTTCCTTTATCCGGTAGAGTTGTCAAATCCTCTACAACATGAAGAGGCTTACGGGGAGAATAGTGCATTTCCAGCTGACCCGGAGCGGTGGGGGAGGTGGATGTTCTGTTAAACAGGTCCACAGGTCCCAGAACCGATTCAATTTCCTGCCGGGTCAATCCGCCGGGCCTTAAAATAATGGGATGTTCTCTGGTCAGGTCCAGAACTGTGGACTCGACCCCCACACGACAAGCCCCACCGTCCAGGATCATGTCTATTCTGCTGCCCAGGTCCTCTTCCACATGCCGGGCTTCCGTTGGGCTGAGATAACCGAAAGAGTTCGCCGAAGGGGCGGCAACGGCGCCGCTGGACTGACGAATCAAGGACAGAGCGATGGGATGATCAGGCATTCTGACCGCCATGGTCTGCAGCCCGGAAGTAACCAGAGAAGGAATAATATCTCTTTTGGGAACGATCAGGGTCAGTGCCCCTGGCCAGAATTCTGAAGCCAGGTCGTAGATCCTCTGATCTTTGATATCCGCCAGTTCATCCAGCATCTCATGATCGGCGATATGAGTGATCAGCGGGTCAAAGCTGGGTCTTTTCTTAGCCTCGAAAATGGCAGCAACAGCTTTCACATCCAGAGCATTCCCCCCCAGGCCGTACACGGTTTCGGTCGGGAAGGCCACAAGACCGCCATCCTTGATAATCTGAGCCGCTATTTGTATGTTTTCATCTGTACTTGTGTATATCATTCCCAACCCCGTCTGAACATTGATCAGAGGTTGATAAGCTACTACAGATCAAAGAGTTGTTCCAGATCAAACCATAATGAATCCGCCTAATATGCAATGAAAAAAATGAGCAGTCTGAGGGCGGCGATCCACTGATTCCTGACTCATCACCCAGTTCTTAGAATGTCTCCTCGGCCCCGGGGAAAGGTAAATTGAAGACTTTGCATTTTTGTGTCATACTACCGGTTATGATTAAACTGATAGAACTAAATGACAATGAAGCTCTTAAGGCCATGGAAAACGGAGATTTTTCCGAAGAAATACTTAAATCGGCAGCGAATGTGATTGTTATAATGACGCAAAGCTGGTGCCCCGACTGGATTGCCCAGAGAGCTGTATTGGCAACCATGACAGGACAGGAGGATCTGAAGGTATATTATCTTGAGTACGACAAGAAAGATTACAAGTCAGATTTTATTTATTTTAAAGAGACAAATTTCGCAAACAGCCTCATCCCCTATCTGCGCTATTACAAAAATGGACGCTTTGAAATAGACAACAATTTCGGCAGCCGGCGCCGAGTCAACAACTGGCTTAAAGCCTGATATCTTTGAACAGAAAAAATATTGCCATCCCCGCAATCCTACTAGCTACAACTCTGGGGGCATCCAGTGGTTTGTTTATAAAATCACTACCTTTCAGCGGACTTGGAATGACGGGATTCCGGATGGGAGTGCCCTTCCTCTTCCTTCTCCCCCTGATGATCAAGAGAAAGATGATCCTGGGACCGGTGAAAAACAGAAAAAAGATCTGGATGGGATCTCTGCTGAATGCCATCAGGATGATTCTCTACGTTCTTTCCTATAAACTCACAACCATGACCAATGCAGTCGTTCTTTTATACACCTGGCCACTATTTGCCCTGTTGATTCATTCCATAACTACCAGGGAAAAATTAAAAGTCAAGGAAATCGGACTACTCATCATTGCCTTTTCCGGGGTCATCTTACTCAATGCCCACAAGGGTTTTTCTCTATCAGGATCAGATATGAAGGGGAACATCTTTATGATTATTTCGGCCCTGATCTTTGCAATTTCCCTCCTGATTTTCAAAGATGCCCTGGTAGACCACAGCGAAGGAGAAGTCCTGTATTTTCAGAATGCTCTAGGAGCCGTGATTTTGATCCCCTTTCTGGCGGCGGAAATACCGGGGATGCCTCTGACGGCCACTCTGACAGGACTCTTTTACGGTTTTTCTGTGGGGATCATCGGTTTTGGGTGTTTTTTTATTGCACTGAAGAGACTGCCCATCTTCCAGTACGGGGTTCTTGGCTATTTTGAAGTCTTCATAGCTGTTCTCTTTGGAATCCTTCTTCTAGGAGAAGAAGTCAGATGGAATATCATACTGGGAGCCTTAATGATCCTGATAACCAGCTTTTTGTCCAGGATGGAAGCTCAAATAAAGCCGGCAGATCAGCTTTAGATGCGGGTCTGCCGGGTCATATTCTTATTTAATTAACTCTATTTGTCACTGTCCCTTTCTGGAAGGATGACAGATTCTCTACGGCAATATTCATCAGCCTTTTTCTGGATTCCAGGGGAGCCCAGGCAATATGCGGGGTGATAAAGCAGTTGGGAGCTTTCAGCAGGACATTGTCGGCCTTGATAGGCTCTGTTGATACGACATCCAGACCGGCAGCTCTTACTTTTCCGCTCCTGAGAGCATCAGCCAGATCCTGTTCTACAACGAGGGGACCTCTAGAGGTATTGATGATGATCACAGCATCTTTCATTTTAGCAATATTGTCTTTGTTAATGATTCCCTCAGTAGATTCAAACAATGGACAATGGAGAGAGATCACATCGGAAGCACTCAGAAGAGCATCCAGGGACACATATTCCATTGTTTCACATTCCAGATCCTTATTCTGATATTCATCATAGGCCAGGACCTTCATCCCGAAGGCCTGGGCAATTTTACCCGCAGCCTGACCAATTCGTCCATATCCGATAATTCCCATGGTCTTGCCTGCCAGTTCTGTCAAGGGAAAATCCCAGTAGCAGAAATCGGGACAAGCCGTCCATTTCCCTTCTTTCACTGTATTGGCATGATCCTGAATATGATGACAGATATTCAGAAGCTGTGCAAAAGCAAACTGGGCCACAGCCGTTGTACCGTAGGTCGGGATATTGCAGACCGGTATTCCCGCCTTGGAAGCGGCCGCAACATCAACAACATTATAACCTGTAGCCAGTACGCCAATGTATTTAATCCCGGGACAGGCCTTGAGAGTCTCGGCAGTCAGGGGAGTCTTGTTGGTGATCACAGCATCTGCATCACCGATCCGGCTGATAATATCAGAGGATTCAGTCCTGTCATAACAGACGAACTCCCCCAGTTTTTCAAATCCATCCCAGGAAAGGTCCCCGGGATTCAATGTATATCCATCTAAAACAACAATCATGATTCCTTCCTTCCTTACTATTAAACAGGCTGTTTTTCCTTTATGAGAGTCTCGGCTGAAGCAACAATGTTTTTCACCGTAATGCCGTGTTTCTCAAGGAGTCTGTCATAGGGAGCGGATTCACCGAATCTATCCTGTATTCCGATCCGTTTAACCTTCCCCATTCCCATTTCTGCAACTAACTCACACACAGCACTTCCCAATCCATTCAGAATATTATGGTCCTCAACGGTGATAATGCTGCCGATTTCTACAATGGCCTTTTTGACGGCCTCCTCATCCAGGGGTTTAATGGTGTGCATATCCAACAGACGAACTGAGTAGCCTCTGGTTTCCAGCTCTTCAGCCGCTGCCACAGCACGGGACATGATATCACCATTGGCTATGATGGCAATATCTTTACCTTCTTTCAGCTGCACAGCCTTACCGATGACAAACTCGGCATTTTCATCATAGATGAAAGGGATTGGATCCCTTGTAAACCTGAGGTATACAGGACCGTAATATGCGGCTGCAGCTTTTACAAGCTTCAGAGCAGAATAGTAATCCGCAGGCATGATGACAGTCATATTGGGGATGGTTCTGTAGATACCCATATCCTCAATACCCTGATGACTCGCACCGTCACTGGCCGGTGTAAAACCACCGTGAGAACAGGCAACCTTCACATTCAGGTTGGGATAACAGGCTTCCTGGCGAATTTGTTCACACATTCTCATAGATCCGAATACGGCATAGGTTGTCACAAAAGGGATTTTACCACATGTAGCAAGACCCGCAGCCACACCTGCGGCATTTTGTTCGGCGATACCCACATTCACATGCTGATTCGGAAGTTCTTCAAAAAAGGGAACAGTCTTACATGATTTTCCGATATCCGCATCCACAACATATATATCCGGATTGGATCTTCCCAATTCCAGGATTGCCACTCCATATGCTTCTCTTGTTGCTTTTCCTGACATTATTTCAATCCTCCCTCTACTTCACTGATGGCCTGAGCAAACTGCTCTTTATCTGGAGCAACTCCATGCCACATGACCACATTTTCCATAAAGGAAACACCCCGGCCTTTCACGGTCTTACCCACAATGACTTTTGGGATTCCGTTTTTCTTTGTTCTTATTTCATCCAGAACATCCACAATTTCTTCCATCTTGTGTCCGTCAATGCCATAGGCTTCACAACCGAAGGCATCAAATTTCTTCCTGAGGTCACCTGTAGGCATAACCACATCACAGGTATTGTCATTCTGAAGATTGTTGTTATCTACAAATATCACCAGATTATCCAGCTTATATTTGACAGCCGACATGACGGCTTCCCAGATCTGACCTTCCTGGCTTTCACCGTCTCCTACAACGCAGAATACCCGGTAATCTTTTTTATCACGTTTGGCAGCAATGGCCATGCCGACGGCTGTTGATAGTCCCTGTCCTAATGAGCCGGTGCTTATATCCACACCGGGGCAGACCTTCATATCAGGATGTCCCTGAAGGATCGAACCCTCTTTTCTCAGTGTATAGATGGTTTCGTAGGGAAAGTATTCCTTTAAGGCCAATGCGCTGTAAAGGATGGGACAGACATGACCTTTGGACAGAACAAATCTATCCCGGTCCGGCCATTTAGGCTCTTCTGCTTTGATATTCAATTCGCTAAAATACAGGGCGGTCATATAGTCAGCCGCCGATAAAGATCCCCCTGGGTGACCGGACTGCGCTGTATGGATCATCGTCAGCGCGGTCTTCCTCATTTCGATGGCTTTTCCTTTCAGATATGCCACTTTCTCTTCTTTATTCATATGGGAATTACTCTCCTTGGATCCCCACCTAATATTTATCAGCAGGAATATAATATAATTCATCGTGCAGGCCTTCCGTCCCACTGTCTTTTATATTTTGTATTCAAAATATTTTCTACAAAACAATACTAGAGTGAGAAAATGAATTTGTCAACTTTTTTTATAGGGATCTAGAGATTTACAATCAGAATATTAGAAAGACAAAGCCCTGGAGTGAAGGTATACTATTGCCATGAAGAAGAAGCCCCCCCTCGGTAAACAGTATATTATCCGCTTTTCTGTCATCACTCTGATGGTTCTCATCACAGGCATCACAGCAGGTCTCTTTGCCAAAGACGGTAAGATAAGCCTGGCGGTCCTGCCCTTCGAAAACCTGAACAGAGACCCCCAACAGGAATACCTGTCGGGGATCATCAGTTCCCTGGTCCGCCAGGACCTATCCCTTTCAGGAATGGTTTTTATTGTTGACAGAGAGAATATGGAGGAAGTTCTCAATGAACAAAAACTCCAATTTACGGGAGTTATGGACGACAAAAGCATCATCGAGACCGGACGGATGGTGGGAGCCGAATATATCCTCAAAGGAGGATATGTATTTTTGGGAGATGATCTCTTTTTGAATTTTGATCTGATCAATACAGAAACGGGACGAAGCTTCAGTTTTTCAGAACGGGGATTTCAGGAAAATACGGTTCACGCCCTTTCAGAAAAGCTGGTAGGCCACCTCACAGGCCAGAACATATCCTTCCAGTCCGATGCCGGTAATAAAACGATCATTGCCAGCAGCCAGCAGGAACCGGGACGAGTCATGCTCTTTTCGCACATCGTTGATGCACGGGTTTTTGTGGATGGAGCTTTTACATCATATACCCTGGGGGATCGCACTAAAGCACTGGAGTTGATAATGCCCCCCGGACACCATACGATAAGAACCCATCTATCCGCCAATTTTGGGGTCATTCAGCTCCCTGAAATTCTCTTTGGAGACTGGATAAGTGAATTTGACTTGAAATCAGGAGAAACACTGATTCTGGAAGATAAAACAAACCATTTCAATTCTCTTATATACAATATGCAACAGATTGTGCGCGAAAGGATTGACCTCATCCCGGGATCAGGCGAGACAGCAAGAGCGGAACATGTGACTTCATTTACAGACAGAGAAGGGGTTGTTATCCCCGTCAAGCTTACCCTGAGCTTCATTGAGACAGAGGGAGAAGAGTCAAAAGGATTGGCACTTATCCACCTTGAATACAACGGTGAAACTCAAGACCTCAGCTACAGTTGTCTCCCAGGAAAATCCGAGGAATTTGTGGTGAAGCTCTATAAATCAGATTTGAATGTCGAAATGGATTGCAGCTCAGACTATCGCTGGGAGTTAAACTACAGCATCTGGCGCAA
>NZ_JAQIBL010000145.1 GCF_027859075.1 Oceanispirochaeta sp.
CTTATTTGAGTATGCAGTGGAACTTATTGAATCCATTATATAAAAAAATATACCTCATCTGTTTAATATGCAGTTAGAGGATGATCCGGCATCCTTCAAAAGGATTTTAAAGAAGAATATTTAGGTGAATTTTTCCGGAGGTATCGCTCATGATTTTAATAATCTTATGTCGAATATGGGGTATACAGAACTTTCATTGGGCATTGTTCAGGATCATCCAGTACTAAAAGAGCATCTTAAAATAATGGTGGAATCTTAAACATTTAAATGGTTGAAAACGAGAGGGTCCGTGATGGAGAGGAGAATAAGATAGCTGACACGGAAGAATACATCCGAATTCTTATTTCGGATACAGGTGCAGAGATACCCCCCGATATAATCAATTCTATCTTTGAACCCTATTTCACAACAAAAAAAATCGGGGATGGCAAAGGGTTGGGACTCGCAGTCGTTCATGGGATTGTTGAGAGTTATGGGGGAACCATAGAGGTAGAAAGTCGCGATGGACGGGGAACCAATTCTATTATTTTTCTACCTGAAACGGAGAATACATTGAGTCAGAAAGAGAACAATTTTAAAATCATCCCAAAGGGGAATGAACGGATATTACTGGTTGATGATGAGCCTGTTATTGCTCAGCTTGGAGATTTGATTCTATCCGCACTCGGATACAGGGTTACCAGCATGACAGACAGCATGGAAGCCCTGGAGGTCTTCCAACAGAATCCTTATGATTTTGATCTTGTCATTACAGATATGATGATGCCCGGGATGAGTGGAGAGAAACTCAGCCATCAAATCAGTCTCGTCCGGGAGGATCTCCCCATCATTATCTGTTCCGGCTACGGACCAAACAGCTCCGTCGATGATACAACCAGGGGGAACAGAAAGTCATACCTGAATAAACCATACTCAAAATCAGAGATTGCCGATAAAATCCGAAAAGTTTTGGACCGGTAATCTCATGATGGTTTGTTTATTCTTCACTGGTCTCGCCTTAAACTTGAGGTTCTTCAATGATGATTTCAATGGTCGAACTGCTCATAAAGGATGTATCTGAATTAGAACCAGTTGATGCCACAGGGGTTATTTCAACCTTATAGTATTCACTTTCAGGCGGATTATACTCGGACTTTGATGAAACCGACTCATAGATTTTTGATGTTGCCCCTGATATTTCAGTAAAGTTTTCACCATCAGAAGAATTGTACCACTGGTAGGTTGTTGATGCTTCTGCATCACCCTCTGCATCGCTATAGAGATAATTGGCAGTAAGCGGTAGCTCTACAGCGTTTTCTGTTTCGGCTATGTCATGTAAGGTGAGTGACGGTGCCGGAGAGTCTCCTGATGCAATGACCCATCCAGAAGTCGGAGGAACCATAGGATCCCTAACATCGTCCAAAACAGAGTATTCAGGAAGGGTGTCTATGGAACTGCTCACAACCCAACCGGTATTAGGATCTTTATAGAAGCAATAGTATTTTGGAATAGTGGTTGTTTCATAATAAGGATAGAGATTTTTAAATCCAAGCCTCTCATAAAACCCATTGGCATTATCAGTGCCTGCCCCGCTGACCTTTATCCCAAATTTGACAGTAGGGGCATAATTTCCTTCCCCCGTAAGGTTCAGGACAAAAGGATCATCTATCCCATCCACTTGTATACTGACAGTAGCGTTCAGGTCGCCCGATCCCTGAGGTCTGAAGGTCAGCACGACTTCTGCTGTACCATCAACGGCTGTCGTGGAGGGGAGAGCGGGAATTGTCAAAGAATAGTTTACATCATCCGAAAGAGTAATGCTGGTCACAGTAATTTCATTATCGCCGGTATTCTTCAAGGTAATCGTTTTTGTAATACCCGTGCTATCCGGGTCTACAAAACCAAAGTCATAAGAGGCCTCAGTTTCATATTCAGTTCCATCAATCGTGAATACAATAGGCGATGTTGCATCGAGCGCAGTTTCGGAAGGTGTATTTCCATTGGTACATGAAATAATTGAAGCAACAATAATCAAGCCTATACAAATAAGATTTAATGCATTCTTTTTCATAAGAATACTCCTATAGGTGAATTAGAACTCCTCAATAATGTACATTAAATCATATTATTGGTGAGAAGTGAAGTGAAGAACTGAGGCTGAATGAAGATTCGGCCCAGGAATCCTCTGGTAATTGTATGTTTCTTTATATTCCAGGGTGTTCGTGATTGTGTATTAATAATTAACAACTCAAGCCGATAAGGATCTGGCCTCCGGCTTAAGCTGCTTATTCTTATACTTGAGCGTTCGTTCCCTTGATATCATATATTGTAAGACTGGGTGGAATGTCATCGGCTGAGTTATCCAACCAACCAGTTTCCGGTGGAACCATCGTTGATGGATATGTATGTTGAGCGTATTGTGGATCGGGATTGCTTCCCCCTGCCGTCAAGGTATTATCGATACCCCAGACATCTCCATCCCATGGGTGAATATAACAGTAGAAATTCACTGAACCGGCTTTTGTATACAAAGGCCTTGTTTCAGAATTAGAAGTGTGAAATCCATCCCGTTCATAAAATCCATTCGCATCTGCTGTTCCTGCTCCAGTGACCTGTATCCCGAATTTTACAGTCGGTGCATAATTCCCTTCCCCTGTGAGGGGCAGGACAAAGGGATCAGTAATACCATCTACCAGTACACTAACCGTTGTTTCAAGATCGCCTGATGCCTGAGGGCTGAAGGTCAGCACGACCTCTACCGGAGGCATTGTACTGTTTATTCAATGGTTGCACTGATCATAACAGCTGCTCCAGTAGTCATCCCAGAAGATGAACCCTCCGCCAGCTTGTTATTTTTGATTCAATTTTTGAAAAAGTTTTGATTCCCTGAGGTCAAAGGGAGTCCCATCGGGTCGAAGAATATCATGAAACCAGACAGCCGGCTCTTCCGTGAAGGGATTCTGCCAGGAATCCCAGGGATATATGGTTTGGGATCTGCCGGACACCAGCCCCCAGTGAATGGCTCCGATATGGTTCTTCTGGAAGTAGGGTGCAATGTCTATGAGGGTGGAGCCGATGGTTCTGGCCATATATTCTGTGCAGATAAGGGGCCGGTTGTAGGGGAGGAGTTGATCCACTCTGTTTTTACTTCCCTTCAGATCATCATACACATGAAAGCTGATGATATCAGAGGCATCCAGCTGGAGGCGGACAAAGGGCATACTGCTCTCCCGGCTCCAGTCATCCGTCCACACTCCTGCCGTCAGGGGCTGATCGGGATGAGACTCTCTGGCCCATAGGAAGGTCAGAGACAGCAGGCGGTAGATGTACTGGTTTTTAAACTGAGGCTGCATCTTGTTATACCGGGGGATATTTCCATTGTCCGGTTCATTCATCAAGTCCCAAAATAAGACTCTTTCGTCCTGTGAGTAGTGACCCATGATGCCCTGAACATAGTCTTTAAGTGAGGAATACTCTTCGGGGTCCATCACAAACTGAAGACCTGGGGACTGAACCCAGATGGAGTTATGGATGCCCGGCAGTGGTTCGGGCTGTTTTCCGGTTTCCGGGTAGGGGTGCCACACCGAATCAAAGAGGACGAAGACTGTCTTTATATTCTGTTTTGCGGCGATGTCCAGGTAGAGGTTTATCCGGGAGATTAAAGCCAGTGAGTCTTCCTTCCATAAAATATAGGGAAGGAAGACGCGCATCGTATTCATCCCCAACTCGGAGGCCCATCCCAGCTCCCGTCTGATTGTGTCCGGGTCAAAGGTCTCGGCATTCCACATTTCCAGCATGTTTCCCGCGGTGGAGGGCAGAAAGTTGGCTCCGTTGATCCATCCTTTATCCTTATACCAGCGAAAAGCATCCTGTTCCGACCATTTCAATCCTTTGAGAGCCTCAAGGTCGGGGATCTCAAAACCGCCCCAGACCTGTCGGGAGGCCGAGGTCTGAATCAACGGGGCAGGGTCTTGATCTCTCTTAAGGGAATGGCAGGAAAAAAGGCCGATCAGAATCAATATCCCTGCAAAGCGATGTAAGGTTTTTATCTCAGGCCATCCAGAATTTTTTTGATTTTTTCCGGAGCCACCTTAAAACTGCGGTCAGGTCTCAAAAGTCCGTTGATCTCCTGCTGTACATCTGTGAGTTGGGTGTAGCAGAATCCAAAGAAATACCCGGTCTGCAGGATTGCCTCGGTGATGGACTTGAATCTGTCCAGGAACTCAGCCTCGTTTTTCACCTTGCCCTGATAGCCCCAGCCTTCCAGGCCGTCATCGAAAGCAATTCCACCGTATTCGGTGAGAATCACCGGCTGTCCTTCGTATTTATACCCCTGGGCGTAAATGAATCGCGAATCTGAATAGGTTTCCAGATACTTTTCTTTCCGGCTTGCTTTTTCCAGAAAGTCTTTCCCGTCGGCTGTATAGTCGTGTATGGCGCAGATGTCCGACTTTCCCTGTTCCCAACCGTCATTGCTGCTGACAATGCGGCTGGGGTCGAGTGACTTGGTCAGATGATACAGCATGTCGCAAAACTGCTGTTTCTGTTTGTCTACGATGATATTCCAGACACCCCAGGATTCATTGACTGGAACCCAGGCCACAATTGAAGGATGGTTATAAGACCTTTTTATGAAATCCTGCCACTCAGTAGCGATCAACTCAATTCCTTTCCTGGAAAAATGATAGTTACTGGGCATTTCACCCCATACAAGGAATCCCAGCCTGTCGGCCCAGTAGTAGTAACGGGGATCTTCCATCTTCTGATGCTTTCTGGCGCCGTTAAAACCCATGGCTTTGGCTTTCAGAATATCCTCTTTCAGGGCGTCATCCGAGGGAGCCGTCAGGAGACCATTCTCCCAGTATCCCTGGTCCAATATCAGCTTCTGAAGGTAGGGGACATTATTCAGGAGGATCACACCCTTTTGAATGGATATCTTTCTCATCCCGAAGTAGGACGATACCGAGTCAACTAGCATCCCTTGATTCAACAGTGATATTTTCACATCAAACAGATTGGGGTTCTCGGGGTTCCAGAGGAAATCAGAGTCCAGTTCGTCATCGATATCGATGTTGACGGTGATAACGGGGTAGCGGCTGTTGGAACTGACTTCCATAGTTTTAAAGGGCGCTCCTTTAAAATTCAGTTCTGCTTTGATGGTCAAGCCGGGAGTAAAGTGTCTGATTGACAGATCCATTTTTGCGGATTTTGTATCAATATCCGGAGTTATATAAAGGGATTCCAGATAGGTTTTCCCCACTTTTGCAAGCCAGACGGACTGCCAAATGCCTGTTGTGGGGGTGTACCAGCATCCAAAAGGTTTCTCCCTCCAGTTCTGCTTGCCCCGGGGCTGTACCGGATCTGCCTGGTCTTCTACCCTAATGACAATGGAGTTCTTACCACTCTTTAGAAGGAGGCTGGCATCAAATGAGAAGGAGCAGTTCCCTCCAGTGTGCTGACCAAGGAACTGTCCGTTGATCCAAACCTTTGTTTCAAAATCAACGGCACCGAAGTTCAGAAGGACCCTCTTGTCCAGGAATTCTGCATCCAGGATCAAATCTTTCCTATACCAGACTACAGGGTGCATGGCTTTATCATGAATGCCGCTTAAGGAGCTCTGGTAACAGTAGGGAACCAGTATTTCAGATTGAAACTTATGATCCGAAAACCATTGTTCCGTTTCCCCCCTGTTGCTGTCGTCCCATTCGAAATCCCATTTTCCGTTTAGGTCAATCCATTGTTTTCTTGTAAAGTCGGGTCTGGGGTAATCGTTTATTTTAGTATTCTCAGTGCTCATCTTAATCTCTCTTTTTATATAATTTATCTTCCGCCCATACCGGACAGCATCGTACCTTCAATAATTTTACGTTGAAAAATCCCGTAAAGGATCAATGCCGGCAGAATCGCAATAAAGGCTCCGGCTAACACCAGAGACCTTTCCGTCGCATAGGTTCCGTTTAAGACGGTCAGACCAACGGGAAGAGTTCTCATCTCCAGCTTGTTCATGACGATCAGTGGCCAGAACAGATCATTCCAGCTTGCCAGGAATGTAATGATTCCCAGAGCGATAAGACCGGATTTCACCTGGGGAACCATGATGCTGAAATAGGTTCTCAATTTACCCACACCATCGATCATGGCCGATTCCTCAAACTCTCTGGGAATGGTCAAAAAAAACTGCCGCATTAGAAATACACCGAAGACACTGGCGATTCCCGGCAACAAGAGGGCTAGATAATTGTCCAGGAGTTTGAGGTTCTTGATGGTCAGATAGACCGGAATCATGGTGACCTGTGTCGGAATCATCATCGTAAACAGGAGCAGCATAAAGAGCAGATTTTTCCCAGGCATTTTCAATCTCGCAAAGGCGTAGGCTGCCAGGCTCACAACGCTGAGCTGCAAAACTACCATTGAAGAGGATACAAAGAGGGAATTGAAGAACCAGTTGGGGAGCATGAGATCCTGGCGTTTGAAAACATCAATATAATTCTTCAAAGAGGGATGGTGCAGCATGAGGGAGGGCACCTTGAAGGCATACTCCTTTGGCTCCATTGATACCTTAAATGTAAATACCAGTGGGATAAGGCACAGGATGGTTAATATTATCAAGAATCCCTGCAAGAGGAGTGCATTGTAGTTTATTTTTTTTCTTTTCATCTTGTTAACCTTTTAGTATTGGATTCTTGTTTTTTTAGATCCGAGTATGAGCTGAGTTCCGGTTATCACAAATATGATCAGAGCCAGTCCAATGGCGATAGCCGCTCCATAACCCATACGGTAATAGCGCCATGCTGTATGGTAGAGGTAATATATAGTTGTGTAGGACTCACGGCCCGGACCACCGGCGGTGATCAGATAGGATTGTCCAAAAACTTGAAGGTGGGCAATAAACTGAGTGATGATGATGAACAGCAGAGACGGTGCCATCAGAGGTATTGTCAATCTGATGAAGAGCTGCCTGCTGCTGGCTCCATCTATTCTGGCTGCTTCGTAGCAGCTGACCGGAAGATTCTGCAAACCCGCCAGGAAAATCAGCATGGGACCGCCAAACCCCCACCACAGGGATGCCAGGCTTAAGGTAGGGATGACCAGGTTCTTGTCTCCCAGCCAATTGATGGGAGTAATCCCAATGACCCCTAACAGTGCATTAATGACACCATACTGTGTGTTAAAAGCCCATCCCATGACGATACCCATGGCCGCCACCGAAAGTACCACAGGGGTATAGAAAATAAACCTGTAAAAGTTCTTCCCTTTGATGGGTTTATTCACTGCATCGGCAACAATAAATGAGAATATGGTCGTGGCGATGGCGGTAAGGGTGGCAAAGTAGATTGTATTGCGAAGAGCCTGCCACCATATTTTATCATTCAGAAGAGTCCTATAGTTCTTGAGACCGATAAAGGGATGCTCTTCTGCCAGAATCGGCCATTTATGCAGGCTCATAAACATCGAGTAGAAGATGGGGCCGATAGTAAAGATGCAAAAGAAGAAGAGGAAAGGCAGAAGAAAGAGATAATTTCCGCCAATATCTTTGATTTTTCTAATTGATACACGCTTTGATGCCATTGAATTTTCCCTTAATGATATTAAAAACCTCCCCCAGAGGGGAGGTTTATTTTAAGAATCAGAAACCTCTGTCAAGGATAGACTGAACTGTGTCGTTAGCATCATTCAATGCTTCATCAACAGTCTTCAGACCATTCAGGCAAGCATCAAGCTCGGGCATATAACCCTTGTCTATGATCTCTGTAATGGCAACATGCCCCTGGTCAAATCGTCCCTGTCTTGCAAAACTTTTTCCGTAAGTGACGGCAATAGGAACCTCCGCAGGATCAAGTGAGTTTCGAACAGACAAGCTGGCAGGAGGCATACCTGCAGTGGCCCATTCTTTTGTGTTATTAAACATGTAATTAATCAGATCTTTTGCTGCTGCCAGTTTCTCACCGGAAAGTCCGGCAGGCATGTAGAATACATGACCACTGGTCCAGACGGCAGCCTGTTTTTTACCAATCCGGGGATATTCCCACACGGAATAGTCCATCTTGTTGTCTTCAAGGAAGTTGAACATCCAGCAACCTTCGGGAATGATGGCCACCTGGTCGTTGGCAAAACTCTGCCATCCGTCAAATCCTGCAGGAATGGGTGCAACATGATATTTGTAGATCAAATCATAGAGAAATTGTAAAGAGGATTTTGCCGCGGCTGTGTTTAAAGTGGCGTTTCCTTTGCCGTCTGTCCAGTCTCCGCCATTCTGCCATAGAATGGTCAGGAATTGAGGTTTCAGCCAGGATGTATGGGTTCCCCATTGAACAACATTTTTAGCATCAAATCCAGCCTGTGTTGCGTTCTTACCGCTGGCATCCAGTGTCAGCTTCTGTGCCAGGGCAATGAATTCAGCTTCATTTTTTGGAACCATCGTGGGGTCAATACCGGCGGCATGGAACAATTTATTGTTAACCACGACACCCCACCCGTGCCTATCAAGAGGAACGCCGTAGAATCCACCTTCATATTCGAGAGCTTTCAAATAGGCAGGTTCAAAATCTTTTTTATCGATAGGCCCTACAGGTTTGAAAAAATCACTGGTGTCCAGCAAAACTCCCTGTGAGGCAAACTGAGGAATTTCAAATTCATGAAGAAGAAACAGATCGGGAGGATTCCCGGAAACAAGGCTTGTCAACAGCTTATCGAAGTAGGTGCTCCATTCCATTTTCTCTACTCTGACAGATACGTCTGTGTTCTTTTTGGTGTAGTTCTCAATGATTCCATCAAGTGTTACGCCATCAGACCCTGTCAAACCATTCCAGAATATGAGTTTGAGATCACCTGATCCCGCTTCAGTGACAATCGCTGCATCTTCATCTGCCGTAACTTCCACGACTGCTTTTTCATCCTGCTGCCCTGCTGCAAAGAGCTGAGTAGAGAAGATCAAGAGAGCCATCACCGTCAAATACAAAAACTTTTTCATAAGTCCTCCATTTTTTTACTATTATATATCAATAATAGTTGATACATACCGGTGTCTATCCGGTATGGATAATCTTAATGGGTGTAATTGAAGACTGTCAAGGATTAATAATCATATTTAACAGATTTAAAAGATGGTAAGGGTTTGTGTATCAATAATAGATGATATATAATCTAGATAACTCGGCTGGATTCGTCCTTGATGATTAGATTAATCTATGCTTAATTTGAGTAATAGACAGGATAAAATAATGAATAATAAAGTATATCTGGCATCTGATGATGAGATTGCCGACATTGCCCGGGCTCTTTCATCTAAACTGCGGCGCAATATCATAAAGCTGTTAGGTGAAAAAAAGATGAATGTCGGGGAAATCGCCAAGGCTCTGGGAATTCCTCAATCGACCTGTGTAGTGAATATACAATTGCTGGAAAAAGCTAATATAGTTAAAACAGAACAGCAGGCCGCCTCAAAAGGGGTTCAGAAAATATGTTATATTCCCTACCAGGAGGTGGTGCTTCCCCTGCTGCCCGAATCCCACCTGGAAGAAGATCACTTTATTACGACCGAAATGCCCATTGGATTATATACGGATTGTCAGGTATCCGCCCCCTGCGGTTTGATCACCGAAAGTGAAATTATCGGGTATTTTGACCAGGCCGACTCTTTTTTTAATCCTAAAAGAGCCACCGCCGGGCTTCTCTGGTTTACCAAGGGGTTCTGTGAGTACAGGTTCCCCAGGCCTTTTTCCATCTCATCCTTCAAGGTGAAGAGTATCAGTATTTCCATGGAACTCTGCTCCGAATATCCCGGGTTCAATAATGACTGGCCCTCGGATATTACCCTCTGGCTGAACGGGAAGGAAGTGGGAACCTGGCGCTCTCCGGGAGATTGCGGGAGCACCTATGGCCGTTTGACTCCCCACTGGTGGGATTTGATGAATACTCAGTTCGGATTTATTAAAACCTGGAAAATCACTCCCGAAGGCTCATTCATCGACGGTGAACCTTCAGGTTCTCTCACGCTAAAAGATATTGATTACAATAATTGCAATTTTTTCATGGTAAGGGTCGGGATAAAAGAGGATGCTGAGTTTTGCGGCGGGATTAATATTTTCGGCAGCTCCTATGGCAACTACGAGCAGGACATTGTGTTTAAGTTCGAGATTGACAAATAAGGGACCCGTTTCATTTGTTTCTGACAGACCAGAACTCTTTAGGCACAGGATTGGAGCCTTCCCATATGATCTGTCTGAACAGATCAGGATCAGTGTTCCCTTCCGTATTAATCAGGAGTATCTGAGATTGAGCATTCAGGTTCAGGGATTTTTTCAGATCCTCGAGCCCTTCCTCCGTTAGAATTCCGATAAGAGCCCCCAGGGTTACAGCCCCGGACTCTCCGGAAACGATAAAGGGATCACCCTTCAGGGGAGTCGCATAGATTCTCATCCCTTTGGCGGCTATATAATCGGGGCATGAAATAAAAGCATCTGCCTTTTCTTTTAAAATCTCCCAGGCGATAGGACTCGGCTCCCCGCAGGCCAGCCCGGCCATGATTGTATTCAGGGAACCCGTTATCGTGTGGGGTTTTCCATCATTAATTTTTATTGATTCATAGAGACAGTCCGCCTTTTCAGGCTCAACTACGATGCAGATGGGAGCATTCTCAGCAAAAAGGCTATGATAAAAACCAATGACCGAAGCCGCCAGGGCTCCCACTCCTGCCTGCACAAATATATGGCTTGGCTTGATGATTCCCTGGGCACTGAACTGCTCCTGAGCCTCAAGAAACATGGTCGTATAACCCTGCATAATCCAGGTGGGAACCTTCTCATACCCGTCCCAGGAAGTATCGGAGATGACATTCCAGCCATTTTTCTCGGAATCTATCACGATCTGCCGAACAGCGTTATCATAGTTTCCTTCTATGATCTTGACGGTGGCTCCATAGTCACGGATCGCCTGGATTCTCGGGGCCGAGGTTTCTGAATGCACATAAATGACGCATTTATGGCCGAGTTTCCCCGCCGCCCAGGCTATGCCTCTTCCATGATTTCCATCAGTGGCGGAAGAAAAAGTAATATCTCCCAGTTTTTGCCTTATCTCGGGAGAGATAAGGGTTTCAAAGGTGAGGGGCTGCCCGTCAAGACCGAGCTTTTTTTGAATAAACTTATACAGAGCAAAGGATCCGCCCAGAACTTTGAAGGAATTCAACTCCAATCGCTCGGCCTCATCTTTGATCCAGATTCCTCCGACCCCAAACATGCGTGCCAGATTATTCAAATTTTTCAAGGGTGAGATTTTGTACCCTGGAATCTGAGAATGAAACCTTCTGACATCATGAACAACATCAAGAGGGAATTGCTTTATAGAGGAGACACTGTTCTTGTTTGGATTCAGAAGCCATTGCATGTCTGCTGTATTATTCTTCATAAACTCTCCCTCTGACCTTACTGGATAAAAGAATAATCCTGATGCCTCGGGTTATCAAGGACTGGATGAACTAAAAAATCCGGATTGACTTGAAAACAATGGTGTGGCCATAATAGCAGAGTCCTCTGGTTTCAATCACACGAATTTTCAGGAGTATCACTTATGGTTCAAAATGAGACGCTTAACTCCTTACAAATAGAACTGATCAGCCGTCTTTTCTCTCTGATGGATCAGGATCAACCCTTTGAAACAGCCCTGTCTGACATGGTCAAACTGATATCAGAATCTGGAAGCCAATCCCCGGGGGCTGCCGTCAGAATCAGCCTGGAAAATGCAGAATATACCAGTCCTTTCTTTGAAGAATCACCCTGGTTTGAAAGACTCCCTATGGACTTCCCTGATCAGTTTCACGGCTTTTTTGAAGTGTTCCATACCCGGAAAAACGAGAGGAATGACAGATTCCTGAGTCATGATTTTATCCTGATTCTGATGAAAATGCTGACGGGATTTATTTCAAATCAACGGCTCAAACTTTTGTATTATAATAATAAAGAGCGTCTCAAAGAGCTTAAAAGCATCAGTCTGACAAATATGATTCTTCAGAAAAACAGTACTCTGAAGGATTCTTTACAGGAAATCTGCTGTCTACTACCCGAAGCCTGGCAGTACCCGAGTGACACGGTGGCCCGGATTATTTTTGATAATCAGGTATTTGAATGCCCGGCCTTCAGAGAAACCCCCTGGACAATGAAACAGTTTTTTGAGACCCCGGATTATAAAAAGGGAATGATTGAAATTTTTTATCTGAAAGAATTTCCACTCTCCTATGAGGGGCCCTTTTTAAAAGAGGAAAGAACACTCCTGGATATTCTGGCTTCCATCATCTCCGGGACCTATTCAAACCGGTCATTGCAGGAGCTGCTTGTTTTCAACACAGAGCGCTTAAAGGAACTGAGGGGCATCAACAGAACATCAGAAATTTTAAAGCAGAGTTCCTCCATCGAAGAATCACTGGAAAAGTTGTGTTGTGTTTTGCCGGAAGCATGGAAATATCCTGAATTCACGGTCATCAGGATAACATTCAACAACAAGGTCTTTGTCAGCCCCGGGTTTCGGGAAAGTCAATGGAAGCAAAGCCAGGTCTTCGCGGCTCCGGGGGATAAGAAAGGCCTTATCGAAATATTCCTTCTTAAAGAGTCTCCCCAGGAGGATGAAGGACCTTTTCTTAAGGAAGAACGGGATTTACTGGTCAATCTCTCCAACCTGATTTCCGGTTCGGCCGGTTCGGATGTATTAAAAACGTTATTATCCGAGAACAAAGAGCGTTTAAAAGAACTGAAAGCCATCAATAAGACATCTCAGCTGATTGCCGATTTAAAACCGGTGGAAGAAACACTGTCTGCCATAGCTGAAAACCTCAGCCGATCCTGGCAATACCCCCGGCATACCAGAGTCAATATTCATTATGAAGGGAAAGATTATATGACCCCCGGGTTCCGGGAAACATCCTGGAGCCAGAAGGAGAACTTTGTAACCATCGATAATAAGAAGGGATACATTCAGGTTGTCTATCTCAAAGAATTTCCAAAATCCTATGAGGGACCCTTTCTTAAAGAGGAGAGAGAGCTGCTGATAAATCTCGGGAAATTGATCAGCGGTTTTCTCAACAACAGTAAGGGCCGCGACATCTATAGACGGAACATTCATAAGAAAATTGAGATTGAAAAGCAGGAAGAGTACAAAAAATCTCTGGTGACCAATAAGCAGCCTCTCCAGTTGTTCTTTAATCAACAGGTCCTCGATAAATATATCTACCTGGATATGATGAAATATAAGGTGAAGGAAATCCTCTTTGTCGCCACCCTCTATGATGCGTTCATCCTTGAAAGTGAAGATGGCTTTTTTGAACGGTTTATGGGAGAGATATATCAATACAGCTTGTTTTCCCTGCCGCGGATAACAGGGGTTACGACGGCTGCAGAGGCATTGGATATGATGGATACCAAATCCTTTGACCTGGTTGTCCTGATGGTCGGTTTAGATAGGGATGCCCCTCTGGTGCTGAGTGAAAAAATCAAGCAAAAAGTACCTTCCCTTCCGGTGTATCTTTTACTGAACCAGAAACGGAACATCAAATATTTTGAAGAATTGGTGGACTCTTCAAAGACATTGGACAAACTTTTTTTCTGGAATGGTGATTCCCAGATCATATTTGCCATTGTGAAATCCATTGAAGATAAAGCCAATGTTGCCAATGATACGAAAGTCGGCCTTGTTCGAGTGATTTTACTCATTGAGGATTCGGCATTGTATTATTCAAAATATCTGCAGATTCTCTATGCCATTGTTTTTGGTCAGGTTCAGCAGCTTTTACCGGAAGTGGAAAAAAATGAGCTTGATAAAATCTGTAAGATGAGATCCAGGCCCAAAATTCTACTGGCAAGAAATTATGAAGATGCCATGCATTTATACAACCGTTATAAAGATTATCTCCTCTGTGTCATCTCCGACATTGAGTATGAGAAAGAAGGAACCATCGATAAATCAGCGGGCATCAAGTTCATAAAATATGTTAAGTCTCATATGTTGAATATTCCTATCATTCTACAGTCTTCAGAAAATAAGAACATCAAAAAAGCCGATGATCTGGGTGTCTATTTTATCAATAAAAATTCAGAAACTCTTTTAAATGACCTGAAAAAATACATGAACTATTATCTTGGATTCGGTGATTTCATCTTCCGGGACAAGGCTGGGAATCAGATTTCCAAAGCCAAAACTCTCAGAGAGTTTGAAGAACAACTGGCAATCATCCCGGATGAAACCTTTTACCTCCATGCCAAAGAAAACCAGTATTCTATCTGGCTGATGGCAAGAGGGGAAATCCAGCTGGCTAAGATTCTCAACCCATTAAAAATAGAGAGTCTGGATGATGTCTCTGCCCAGAGGCAGACAATCCTTGAAATGCTGGATGATTATTGGGACTCAAAGAAAAAAGGTAAAATATTTCGATTTGAAGAAGTGTTGAAGATTGAAGATAAAAACATCATTACCTTTGCAGACGGTTCCTTTGGCGGTAAGGGAAGGGGATTGGCCTTCATCAATACCCTGATTTACAACATTGATTTTGCCCCCCTGTCGGAGATGATCAATATCAGGACACCCAGAACAGTCATCATTTGTACGGATGAGTTTGATTCCTTTATTCATGAGAATAAACTCTATGATTTGATCGTTGGCGAGGGAGTCAATTTTGATTTTATTAAACAGCAGTTTCTATCGGGTCATTTATCTCCGGCACTGGTAAAGAAGCTTTCTTTCTTTATCGAGCATGTTGACAAACCCATCGCCATCAGGTCATCCAGTCTTTCAGAAGATTCTTTTACACAACCCTTTGCCGGTGTTTTTCACACCTATATCATACCGAACGGCCCCAATCGGAAGGACCATATTCTCATGAAACTAAAACAGGCCATCAAACTTGTTTTTGCTTCTGTTTTTTCTCCGGAGGCTAAATCTTACTTCCGGGCCACCCATCACAAGGCAGAAGATGAGAAAATGGCCGTAGTACTACAGGAACTGGTGGGCCAGAAGTCTGGAGATTACTACTATCCTCATATCAGCGGAACAGCCAGTTCATACAATTACTATCCTGTGGCCCATATGAAACCTGAGGAAGGCTTTGCCATGGCTGCCCTGGGTCTCGGGTCATATGTCGTGGAGGGAATGAGTTCATACCGCTTTTCTCCTATTTACCCCAATGTGGAAATGTATTCTGTAAAAGACCTGATCAGTAGTTCTCAGGTAAAATTTTATGCTCTTGATTGCCGGAAAGACCATGTAGACTATGCCAGGGATGGAGAGCTGGCGTCCCTGACTCTGCTGGATATCAGCGAAGCCGAAAAACACGGGACCCTGAAACACTGTGCCTCAGTCTATGATCAGCAAAATGACAGAGTTATCCCTGGACTATCAAAAGCCGGTCCCAGAATCCTGAATTTTGCCAATATTCTAAAATACGACTATATCCCCCTGGCCGGAACCCTGGAGATTCTGCTCAATACAATCAAAGAGGCCCTGGGATCACCCATTGAAATAGAGTACGCCGTGGATTTGAACAAGGCAGAAAATGGACTCCCCACATTTTACCTGTTGCAAACCAAACCCATTGTAGACAGCCAGGCCAGGATCAAATTTGATATAAACCAATTCAAAAAGTCGAAAACCCTTCTTTATACCAAAACCAGCCTCGGAAATGGAGAGATTCAGGACATTCATGATGTGATTTATGTTGAGAATGAAAATTTCAATAAAATGAAAACACTGGAAATGGTCAGTGAAATTGAATATCTGAACAGTCTTATGTCAAAAGAGAACCGCCAGTATATCCTGATCGGCCCCGGGAGATGGGGAACACGGGATCCCTTTTTGGGAATTCCTGTCAATTGGGCACAAATTTCTAATGCCAAAATCATTGTGGAAATCAGCCTGGCCAATTTTCCTCTTGATTCTTCCCTGGGGTCTCATTTTTTTCATAACGTAACATCCATGAATATCGGCTACTTTTCTGTGAATACTGTTTCAGATTCAGATTCAGATTCAGATTCAGAATTTGTGAATTGGTCCAGCTTATGCCGGCAAAAAGAGATTCATAAAACTAAGTATTTCAGACATGTTAGGTTTGAAAATTCATTGAGGATATTGATGGACGGAAAGATCAAAGAATCAATTGTAGTGGTAAACGAATAGATATGGATATTATCAAAGTCGGAATATTCTGTGAGCACAGGCTGATCCTCCAGGGCCTTTGTCAGTTGATGGAAAATATAGAGGATATACAGGTTTCTCTCAAAGAGAACTCGATGGAGAAACTACTAAAATATTTTGGCTTGAGGCAGATCAATATTCTTATCTTTTATCTACCCGAACTGGATGCTCCCGTCTTAAAACTTTCAGAGCAACTGGATAGACTCTACCCTAAGATCCGGGTTCTTATCCTTTCAGAATCAGAGAATGAGAGTACAATTCTGAAAACAATTAAAACAGGGGCAAAAGGGTTTTTATCAAAGGACTGCGACAGGAATGATCTTATTGAGGCCATCTACACTCTTCGCAGCGGTCATGACTATTTTAGTAAATCGATCACACAGCTTCTGCTGAAAAAATACATTTCAGATCTTCAGACAGATGAGACACTGGAACAGAACAAGACTGTAAACACCCTGAGTTCCAGAGAGTTGGAAATCCTGAAGCTCTGGGGCAGTAGTCAGACAAACAATGAAATTTCAGAGAAGCTCTATATCAGTGTCAGAACTGTAGAGTCCCATAAAAATCATATAATGCAGAAATTAAATCTGAAAACCGCTGTGGATCTGGTTAAATTCGGCATCCGGAACAATATCATCAAAATATAATGTCTTAAGGGAATTACTGAATTATCTCAGTGTTTCACTTAATTTTGTTCTTATACCTCCCTCTTTGATAAAAAATGATTTATTAATACATCCTACAATCAAAAACTGAATCAATTGATAGAGGGGTTTTATATGCCGAATATTTTAGATGTACAAGTAAACGAGTTCATGGCCAAGGTGATTGCCAGGAATCAAGGTGAAACAGAATTCCATCAGGCCGTCAAGGAAGTCGTAGAATCGCTGATGCCTTTTCTTGAGGAAAATCCTGAATATAAATTTGCAAAAGTTTTGGAAAGAATGACTGAGCCCGAACGGGTCATCATGTTCCGTATTCCCTGGTTTGATGATAAGGGAAACATCCAGATTAATCGCGGATTCAGGATTGAAATGAACAGCGCGATCGGTCCATATAAAGGGGGACTGAGGTTTCACCCCACAGTCAATCTTGGAATCTTGAAATTTCTGGCCTTTGAACAGGCCTTTAAAAACAGTCTGACCACTCTGCCTATGGGTGGTGGAAAGGGAGGTTCTGATTTTGATCCTAAGGGAAAATCAGACAATGAGGTCATGCGCTTCTGTCAGTCCTTTATGACAGAACTTCAACGCCACATCGGCCCCAATACAGATGTTCCTGCCGGAGATATTGGAGTCGGCGGCCGTGAAATAGGTTATATGTTTGGACAGTATAAACGGATCAGGAATGAATTCACCGGCATCCTGACAGGGAAAGGACTGGAGTGGGGCGGAAGTCTTATCAGACCGGAGGCTACCGGGTATGGTGCCGTTTATTTTGCCAGTGAAATGCTGAATACTAAAAATGACAGCTTTAAAGGGAAGACCGTAGCCATCTCCGGCTCAGGTAATGTCGCTCAGTATGCTGTCGAAAAGGTCCTGGAATTGGGAGGGAAAGTCGTCACTCTTTCAGATTCCAGCGGAACCATCTATGATCCCAATGGAATCGATGAAGAAAAACTGCGTTATGTGATGGAATTGAAAAACATCAAACGGGGACGAATTTCTGAATATGCTGAAAAATATTCTGTCAGTTATTTTGAAGGTAAACGGCCCTGGAGCGTTCAATGTGATATTGCACTGCCCTGTGCCACCCAGAATGAAATTGATATGGATGATGCAAAGACTCTGGTCAAAAATGGTTGTACTGTTGTCAGTGAAGGAGCCAATATGCCTTCTACACCAGAAGCTGTAGAAGTCTTCCTGGAAGCCAAAATATTGTTCGGTCCCGGTAAGGCGGCTAATGCCGGAGGTGTGGCAGTTTCCGGTCTTGAGATGACCCAGAACTCCATGCGCCTGTCCTGGACTAGAGAAGAAGTGGACGGAAGGCTGCAGGACATCATGAAGAACATACATGAAACCTGTGTGAAACATGGAAAAGATGAGACAGGCTTTGTCAATTATGTCATCGGTGCAAATATCGGTGGTTTTATTAAGATAGCCAATGCCATGATGGCTCAGGGTTATGTATAATAATATTATTTAACTGTATTGAAATAAAAAAAGGCAGCCTTCAGGGTTGCCTTTTTTCATTTATAATCATTCCGTGAGCCTGCAGCAAGGGCTTGGAGTCTGGGAATTATTCCAAAA
>NZ_JAQIBL010000146.1 GCF_027859075.1 Oceanispirochaeta sp.
GGACAGGAGTGTTTCTCCACTTTTCTAAAGCATTTCTGGCAGAAGACACCGCCTCATCAATGTCTTGTTGGGTTGCTAGGGGTGTCTGATCTATCAAATCACCCGTGACAGGATTAAAAACATCATTTACTTCACCTGAAGAAGAAAGACACATCTTCTTGTAAATTAACATTTGCATAGTCAACTCCAATAAAAAATTTTATTGAAGGCGAAAGAGACCCATCCCAAAGCACAATTGAATTTACATTCTAAAGTGATAATCGGGATGTTAGATTTTCTTCGCCTTTCCACACTGGGAGGCTTATCTGTTTCCGGATAAACCCTAACGGCTCAATCCCATGCCACTCCGGATTGGTTTAGGAATTTTCGCTCGGCGTCTATTGGTGAATGATCTTGTCATTCACAAATGTATGATTATCAAACATTCCAATGAATTGTTTTGTCAATAATAATTTATTCGATAAATGATTCCCAAGCAAAATTTTCTCATCCTATTTCAATAACTAATGTTATGACTATTTTCAGGATTCTTTTATGCTGAAGGGCAAAAACTTGTTCATACTGTCTTTGCGTGTCATAAAAATCGGTACAATCTCATCAATCCAGAGGAGAAGGTCTGTTCAACCAGTAATTAAGACATGACAAACACCACATCATCGGTTTTAATGCGGTTGTCCATAGTCAGTTCAGTATCCACGTCCTTCCTTAAAAGATTGTCCCCAGGGTTTCTACGACATCTGCCCGGGCTCCGCCCACTAAAAAAGTGACCATACCACAGTCTTCGAAGCTGAGAGCATGGCTCATTCAATTGGAATGAGTAATACCGCAATCATCACCTTTTGATCTCTTCACGTAGAATAGTTTCTATGTCTTGTTGTAATTTGCAAAACTACCCGCTTCAATTCTCATCCCACCCAGCGTGATACTTCCCGTTATGGATTCTTCATAACTCACCAAATCCAGAACTTTTCAGGCTCACTCATCGTACAACCTTAGGCTGCTTTTTTTTCATATCTTCAGTTAGAAGCAGTATCCCGGCTCCTTTTAAGGAACCTTAGAACGCCTCTTTCGAAGCTAGAAGAATGCGGTATTCCCCCGAAATCTATGCTACCCGATGCTTCGGTCAGCCATGCCCGGGTTCCCACGCCGATAGTTCTGAGAAAAATGGTTTTGCCGAGCTGATCTATCATTGATATGTTCAATGCTTTTCATGATAGGAAAGAGTATCTAGTATAGGGAAAAAGGGATATATTTAGGGCCATGATTTGAGATGCTCAAAGGGATCGGAATATGTATAAGAACAGATACCAGCGCAATGGAAGAACCATAACTCCTGAAGAAAATACCATTCTGGCGGGTAAGAAAGTCTTTATCGCCGGTGCCGGCGGATTGGGTGGCTATATCCTTGAATTTCTGCTGAGAGCAGGTGTTGGTCGTATCACCATCATTGATCCAGACAGATTTGACGATACAAATTTAAACCGTCAGATCCTGTGCACCGAGCCTCTTATGAACGTATCAAAAGCCGAAACCGCCGCAAACAGGGCGGCAGTGGTAAACAGCGAAGTGAAAGTGACCGCCCTGAAGGAAAAACTGACGGCAGAGAATGCTCTGGAACTCTGTAAGGGCCATGACATTCTGATAGATGCCCTGGATAATATACCCGCCCGTCTTGCGATGCAGGATGCTGCGGAAAAACTGAATATCCCCATGGTTCACGGTGCTATTGCCGGTTCTTACGGACAGGTATCAGTGGTTATGCCCGGAGACCGAACACTGAGCAAGCTCTATATGGACAGCAAAGACAAAGGTGTGGAAACGGAGCTGGGGAATCCCTCCTATACTCCGGCCATAGTGGCGGGAATGGAAGTCAATGAAGCCCTGAAAGTACTCCTGAACAAAGGCACTCCCCTGGTCAAGAAGGTTTTGTACATTGATCTTTTGGAGAATGAGTATAATACAATAGACATAGTTTAGATCTTAAAGGGCTGTTGAGATACAATCCTCAAAAAGGAATGATTAATAAAATTATCAGAAAAAAACATCAGTAATCATCTTAAATATTTCAAGGAAAGATACCCCCTGATAAATGCAGTACAGATAGTACAAAATCTTCGTTCAGAGGAATATGATAAAATGAAAAATATACATTTAAGAAATGCTGCTGATTACCTGGCAGAACTTTCAGGATAGCATTATCAGAGAATTGGCCTCTCTGAGACCTGGCTGTCTGCTAAATCCTATACTGCTGATCAACAACTTTGATTTCAGAACCCAGCAATTAGTCGACAGGGGATACTGCAGAAGCATTACAAAAGATTGATATAATCTTGTAATACTCATAATTTCCTGAACCTTATTATAAAAAATCCATATTGTTTTCCAGTACAAACCATGGTATTAATACACTACGCCGAGCGAAAATCCCTACCCCGTCCCAGAGCGGCAGGGGGTTGAGCCGTTAGGGTTTATCCGGAAACAGATAGGCCTCCCATTGTGGAAAGGCGGAGAATATCAAACCACCTTTAAAGGACGTCTGATACCAGAGAACCCTTTGAAGTTGATCTCTCCCGCCTTCAATATCCTTTGATCCTGAGTTTGAGAATCTATTGCAGTATCACATCTCTGGACAAAAATACTATTGGAGAGTATTTATGTCAAAAAAATGTAAAATGTCCCTACTCATGCTGGCCCATTGTGTCACTCTCGTCCTTCAGCTGAGCGCCGAAGGACAGTATGAAGAATCAACTCATATCAAACTGGCCACAACAACCAGTACAGAGAATACGGGTCTTCTGGCCGTGCTTCTTCCTGTGTTTAAAGAAAAGACAAACATACAGGTGGATGTCATTGCCGTGGGTACGGGAAAGGCCATTGCCCATGGAGAAAACGGAGACGTGGATCTCATTCTTGTCCATGCCCGCAGCCGGGAAGACGCCTTTGTTGAAGCCGGATACGGCGTGAACCGCAGGGACGTGATGCACAATGATTTTGTCATCCTTGGCCCTGTTTCAGACCCTGCCGGAATTAAAGGAATGACCACAGCCGCCGAAGCCCTTGCAGCCGTAGCCGCAGCAAAGCAGGATTTTCTTTCCAGGGGAGATGATTCGGGTACCCATACAAAAGAAAGAAGCCTCTGGAAAGCCGCCGGAATGACTCCCTCGGGTACATGGTATAAAGAAACCGGACAGGGCATGGGATCCGTACTCACCATGACGAATGAAGTTCAGGGTTATACCATCACCGACAGAGGAACCTGGCTGGCCATGAAGGAGAAGCTGGATCTTGTCATCCTTGTAGAAGGAGATCCCGTTCTGTTCAATCCATACGGTGTAATTGCGGTCAATCCGGATTTGCACAGCCATGTCAACTACGAAGGTGCCATGTCCTTTATCACCTTCCTGACAGGCCCTACCGGCCAGGCCATTATCCGGGACTTCAAAAAAAACGGAGAACCTCTCTTCTATGCGGATGCTTTAAAATAAAAT
>NZ_JAQIBL010000147.1 GCF_027859075.1 Oceanispirochaeta sp.
GTAATATCTTCATAAAGCAAAATCTATCATAGAAACTAACCTCTCAGCTATACTTTCAAAAAATCATCCGTATTTTTTTTGCAACCTTACAGTCTCTAATACAAGACATATTATAAAACAAGATTATTGAAAGGTTTCTATCCATTAATCATTCCAGCAATTCTTTCCACAATTTAACAAGTTCTTCAGCACTTTCCTTCCAGGAATATCTCTTCACATTCTCCAGCCCGGCTGCAATAAGAACTGCTTTATCTTGTTCATCCATTTGAAAAAGAGATTTAATCCCATTGGCAAAATCCTGGGGATTTTTATAATCATCTACGAGAACAGCCCCCTGTCCCACGACTTCAGGGATAGCAAAAGCGGCACTGGTCACGACAGGACAACCGCAGGCCTGGGCCTCGATATTGGGAATACCGAATCCTTCACAAAGGGAAGGAAACACAAAAGCAGAGGCCCTGTTCAAATTATGGATGATATCTTCTTCAGTTGAAAATCCAAGCAGATCAACATCATCCTGAATCCCCAGGAGGGTAAGTTCTTTATCCACCTGAGGATTATCCCATTTGCTTCCTGATATTTTGAGTCTCAGTTCGGGAAACTCCTGTTTCAAAAGAGCAAAACTACTGAGCAGAACCCAGGGGTTTTTTCGGGGCGAAAACTTGCTCACATGGTAAAGGAAAGGTTCTTTATGGAGTAGATTCTCTTCATTCAGAACTTTGTAATTGTGATTGTAACTGTTGTAGCAGATGGTAAAAAGAGATTCTGGAATATTGTAGAATTTGGCAAGAAACTCTCTACTTGTCCAGGAAACGGTGGCGATACCATCCAGTTTCCTGGACATAGGCCGGCATCCAAGGTATTCATGAATGACCTGCCACAAGGGAAAATGACGCGGGATCAGTACCGGCTCGGCGTTGTGGATTGTTCCTGTTTTCTTTGCTTTAATACCCCACATGGGACTCATGATGGAAACAGGTGAATAATGGTTCAAGTCAAAGTTCTGATCCCTCAAAATCTTTGATGCCTTCAGAGGATTCCTGGGGATTTTAATCTCTTTGACATCAGGATGTCTGTAAAGTGGATGATCGCAGTCCATATTATGGACAAAAGTTATATCTAAACCATGATCAAGCTCTAACAGAGCCTGCAGGATTTCAATCAGATGCTTACCACTTCCACTTGTGGATCTATTATCAATAGGCCGGGTCATGACGGCGATTTTTGGTCTGTTCATAGTCCAACAAATATACTAGGATATGTCTGTTATCTTCAAGTAGAGGATTGTTTAATGAAGGTTAATTTTCAGGAAATACTTGCCACATATACAGATGAGAAAAGAGCATCAGAAAAAGAAGAATTCTGGACATATTATGTCATAAGACCACTTTCATGGCATCCGGCCTGGTGGTTTGTCAATGCAGGAATCAGTGCAAACAAGGTCACAGTCATATCAATAGTCTTTGTCCTTATCTCTGCTGTTCTATTAACAACAGGAAATCTCACCGCTGCACTATGGGGAGCGGCCAGTCTGTTTGTCTGGGGGGTTCTGGACTGTGCTGATGGCACGGTGGCCCGATTTAAAAAGAAAACCAATCATCAGGGAAAATACCTGGGAGAATTTCTGGATGCGGCGGGAGCCTATGCGGTATATGCACTTATACTACCGGCCCTGGGACTATACGCCGTCCAGCCTCACTTGGGCCTCTTCAATTTCAACACAGATAATTACCTGATTCATCTTTTTCTGTCCTCAACACAGAACGATACACCCCTGTTGCTGATTACTCTTTTATCCATGGCCTACTGGTCAGCAGTCAGCAGTCTGGCGTCCCGCTTACTGTATCAGAAGTACAAAACCCTGAAACATGGCGAGTTTCTGGAGATTAAAAGGGGGGAAGCTTCATTCGGCTTGAAAAAAATGCTGGTGACCCTTTCTCAGAACATCATATCAGCAACAAATCTGTTTCTTCCCCTGATGATCGTAGCTCTCATCACATCAAACGTTATTCCCTATTTATTTGTTTATGCTCTGCTTAACACAGCCATGCTCTTTTTTACTACCCTCAAAATCGTTAAGGATCTTAAGTGAAAATAACAGTTTTGTCGCATTACGACAGAATCGCTCTGTATCACTCTTTAACCCCTTTTCTTATGAAAGAGTTCAGACACAACTTTACATTTACAAACTCACCGGAGTACTGCCTCGGAAAAGACCGGAATACCATACTGATCATGGTCAGACAGTTTCTAAAACCAGACAGGGTGGACCATGATTTCCTTGAAAAAGCCAGAAAAAAATATGACCGCATTGCCTTTTTCAACGGCAATGCGGGTGGTGGAATTCCAAGGCTGGAAGTGCTGCCCTATGTAGATCTTTTTTACAGTAAGGCACTCTTCAAAGATAAAAGCCTGTATGGTAAGAAACTGTATGGTGGAGAACTTTATACCCAGTATTTCCATGAAAGAGACAACATCTCAGATGATCACGACAGAGATCGTAGGGCAGAATCTGATCCTGAACAGCTGAATAAATTAAGACTTTCATGGAACATAGGCATCGGAGAATTCCCCCGTAGAAAATACATTCAGCGGGCCGGAGTCGCTCTGGCACGTGCAACGGGAATGGGGGTTCATTCCCTCCTACATTCCAAATCAGATTACAGCTGGAATATATCAGAAGAGAAAACCATACCTGTTCACGCCCGCATCCTGCTGACTGATAAAAATACAATCTCCTATCAGCGGAAGCTGATGCTGGATATGATACAGGACAAGGATATTTTTCTGACAGGATCAACAGGTCAGAAACAGTACAACCAGGAGATAGGTGCATCCCGTATGACATTGAGTCCCTTCGGTTGGGGGGAACTCTGTATCAGGGATTTTGAAGCCATATTGGGAGAGTCTCTTTTGCTGAAACCCGACATGAGTCATCTGGAAACATGGCCGGATGTTTTCTTCCCCGGCGAGACTTATGTGCCTCTGAAATGGGATGCTTCAGATTTACTGGAAAAGACTGAATACTACCTCAGCCATGAACAGGAACAGAAAGAGATCTGCCAGAGCGCATCTGATGTATACAAAACCCAGAGAGACCAACTCTCTCTGCGGTTCAGCGGAATACTTAAGGAAATACAAGGTTTAAAGGAGACTGTATGAAACAGGTATATGTGGCACTGGTAGCCGACTTTATTCATCCCGGGCATCTCAACATCATTGAAAAAGCACGGGAACTCGGAGAAATTACGATTGGCTTATATACTGACGAGGCCATAGCGACATTCAGCAGACTTCCAGTTCTGGAGTATGAACACCGCAGAATCATAGCTGAGAATTTGAAGGGTGTTGTCAGTGTTGTCCCTCAAAAAGCTATGAGTTACCGGCAAAATCTTGATACCCTGAAGCCTGACTATGTTGTTCACGGAGATGATTGGCTCATTGGGGCGGAAAGCTGCTTCCGGGAGGAAGTTCTTGACCTGTTATCTACCTGGGGAGGAAAGTTAGTGGAACTTCCCTACTCACAAGGATTTTCAAGCACACTGATGGCCTCGGATGCCAGAAAACAGGGTACAACTCCTGAAATCAGGATGAAAAGCCTGAGACGGCTGATTAAAGCCAGACCAGTCGTCAGAATAATGGAAGCCCATAACGGCTTGTCCGGACTGATAGTGGAAGAAACCTTTGTTGAAGAAAACGGTATACGAAGAGAGTTCGACGGGATTTGGGAAAGCAGTCTCACCGATTCTGCATCGAAAGGAAAACCGGATACCTCGACTGTTGACATTTCATCCCGGGTATCCACCATTGACCAGATCATGGAAGTCACAACAAAACCTATGATTGTAGACGCCGACAACGGCGGGCTGACAGAGCATTTTGTCTACACAGTAAGGACCCTCGAAAGACTGGGGGTCTCAGCAGTGATTATTGAGGATAAAATCGGCCCGAAAAGGAACTCCCTCTTCGGAACTGAAGTTACCCAGACACAGGACACAAAGGAAGAATTTGCCGACAAGATTTCACAGGGGAAAAGAGTCCAGGTCACAAAAGATTTCTTGATCATAGCCAGGATTGAGAGCCTCATCCTGGAAACGGGTATGAAAGATGCCTTGGAAAGAGGCAAAGCCTACGTAGAAGCCGGAGTAGACGGGATAATGATTCACAGCCGCAGAAAAGAACCTGATGAAATCCTGGAATTCTGCCAAACCTTCAGAAAAGATTTTCCCGCTATCCCCCTTGTTGTTGTACCCTCGTCCTTAAATAGTATGACTGAAGATGAACTGGCAGATGCGGGGGTCAACATTGTGATCTATGCAAATCAAATGCTCAGAAGTGCTTTTCCCGCCATGAAAAAGACTGCGGAGAGCATTCTAACCCATCATAGAGCCAAAGAGGCGGGAGAATACTGCCTGTCCATAAAAGAAGTCATATCTCTCATCCCGGAAAGTATGTCATGATTAATCCTGTATTTTTCTATGAAGAGCTCAAAAAAAACGGCATAGATTTTTTTACAGGCGTACCAGACTCCCTCTTGAAAAATATCTGTGCCTGCATTACCGACAAATCTGAAGGTAAAGAGCATATCATTAGCGCCAATGAAGGAAATGCAGCGGCATTAGCCGCAGGCTATCACCTGGCAACGGGAAAAATCCCTTTGGTTTATATGCAGAACTCCGGATTAGGCAACATCATCAATCCCCTCATGTCTCTGACCTGTTCAGAGGTGTACGGAATCCCCATGATTCTCCTCATAGGATGGCGGGGAGAGCCTGGAACAAAAGATGAACCTCAACATGTCAAACAGGGAGCAGTAACTCTTGAACTACTGAAAACGATGGGAATCCCCTATGACATAGTACCGGATAATGAACAGGAAGCAGCAACTCAACTGAAGGAGGTCTGCCGGAAATCAGCAGAAACCTCATCACCTTCAGCCCTTGTGGTCAGAAAAGACACTTTTGATTCTTATGTTCTCCAGAAAAAAACGGAACCTCTCTCAACAATGACCAGAGAGGACGCTATTGAACTCATAGTGCACAGTTATCCCGAAGACACAGTTTTTCTGTCCACAACAGGCCATATTTCACGGGAGCTCTATGAAATCAGAAAAAAAGACCGTCAGGTTTGCCGGGACTTCCTGAATGTAGGGTCCATGGGGCATGTCTCTCAAATTGCACTGGGAGTTGCCCTGAATAAGCCGGAGAAAACTGTTGTCTGCCTGGATGGAGACGGTGCCGCTCTCATGCACACCGGAGGACTGAGAATCATTGCCGAAAAAGCTCCGGCCAATCTGCATCATGTCATTCTGAATAATGGAGTTCACGGATCTGTGGGAGGGCAGCCAACCGCAGCCAGAGGATTCTCCCTCGCGGAAACAGCGAGAGTCATGGGTTATAAACAGATTTTTACTGCTGTAGATGAAAGCAGCCTTAGGCAATATCTGGAGGATTTTTCCAGGGCGGAAGGACCGGTGCTGATGGAAGTTCTGGTTTCCACTTTCGCCCGAAAAGATCTGGGAAGACCTCAGGAAACACCTCAGGAAAACAAGAGAAACTTCATGAAAAAACTGGAAACACCATCATGACAGAAACCGCCGTAATCCTGGCTGCCGGATTGGGAAGCCGGCTTAAGGAATACACCAGGGAAGTACCGAAATCTTTCATGATTATTGACGGGGAAACCCTTATCAGAAGATCTATAAAAAAACTTCTCTCTGCTGGAATAAAAAGGATCATTATCGGGACCGGACATTGTGCTGATGCTTTTCAGGAAATCACCTCTGAATATCCTGAAGTCAGTCTGATACATAGTCCTCGATATAAAAGTACAAGCAGTCTGTATACCCTGTTTAATATGAGAGACCGGTTGGACGACTCTTTTCTGTTGCTCGAATCGGATCTGCTCTATGAAAAACGGGCCCTGACAGAACTGCTGGAACATGGGGCTCCCGATCTGGTACTCGGTTCTGATGTGACAGAGTATGGAGACGAGGTCTATCTTGAAACAGACAGAGATAATACTCTCTGTGGTGTTTCGAAACAGAGAGAAGATCTTTCGGATGGACAGGTCAATTCTATTCTTGTGGGAATTTCAAAAATATCCGCAAAAGGATACCAATTGATCTGCCGCAGATATGCAACAATCCAGAAAGACCGTCCTAAAATGGATTACGAACATATGCTGGCAGAACTTCACAGCAGCCATCCATTCAGGGTGCTTCATTCTGAAAAACTTGAATGGTGTGAAATTGATAATGAAGAAGATCTGATCCGGGCAAGAAAAGAAGTTTATCCTGCCATCTATAAAGCTGAAGGAGATTTAGAATGAAAGAAGTGGAAAGAAAAATACTGTTGAATCCAGGCCCGGCTACAACCACAGATAGTGTAAAGTGGTCTCAGGTCATTCCCGATATCTGCCCCAGAGAGCATGAATTTGCTGGTATCGTTGATGATATCATAGAAGGACTCACCGATATTGCCGCAGATAACCAGGATTATGTCAGTGTTCTTTTCGGTGGTTCAGGCACGGCAGGTGTTGAATCCACACTTTGTTCCGTTCCAGAAAATGCTAAACTTCTGATTATCAGCAACGGTGCCTACGGACGGCGCATGTGTACCATTGCGGATACCTATAGACTGGATTATCAGGCATATTCATCCTCCGAATACACTCCCCTGGACTTGTCTGCCATAGAGGATCTTGTTAAAAAAGGTTCCTTTACTCACCTGTTTGTCGTGCACCATGAAACCACTACCGGCCTTCTGAATGACATTGAAAGCTTAGGAAGAATTGCAAAAGCCTATGACCTGCGCTTTGTTGTCGATGCCATGAGTTCTTTTGCCGGTATACCTATTGACATGAAACAATGTCACATAGATTTTCTGGTTGCCAGTTCCAACAAGAATATTCAGGGAATGGCAGGTCTTGTTTTTGTCATAGCCTCAAAAGAGGCTCTCGAAGAATTGGCGGATCAGAAGGCCCGCGGCTTTTATCTTGATCTGTACAACCAATTTGTATACTACAGAGATAAAAAACAGTTCAGATTCACTCCACCGGTTCAAACAGTCTACGCCCTCCATCAGGCTCTGAAGGAGTTTCAGGAGGAGAGCCTTCAGGGAAGGTACGATCGCTACTGCCGTCTGTGGAAAATCATGACCGAGGGTATGCAGAAACTTGGTTTCAAGATGCTCGTGGAAGAAGCTTACCAGTCGAAGATGATAACAGCTTTTATGGAACCTGAAACAATAGGATATTCATTTGATGATCTGCATGATTTTCTTTTTGAGAAAGGGATAACCATCTATCCGGGAAAAGCAATGGGCATCAAT
>NZ_JAQIBL010000148.1 GCF_027859075.1 Oceanispirochaeta sp.
CACTTTTTAAACAGTGTGACAAAATTTTCCTTTTAGCAAAGGAACCACAACCTAGCCATCTACTGCCTTATGAAAAATCCAGGACTGTCTTTTTTATATTCATGGAGGAAGTTCTTCAGAGATTGAATGTGCTTAAGAGAGCTTCCATGAAAAAAGGGTAAGGAGTTGTTCAATTTTGCTCTTTGCAACAGAGTGAATTAACTGTTACGATTCACCAACCATGGTTACAGTGCTTTCTCCATCTTGTGAAATGAGAAGAATTCCTTCGCTGCCCTGTGTGATGAGGTCCCTGACTTGTTCGAATTGCTCATATCACCCTTTCTGTCAGAGTTCATCACCGGGAATATGACAATATAAATAATGACTGTCCGACAGCACAATTTTCGGAGGCGCCTGGTCTTCGCAGATTTTTCCCACTTGCCTGTGGCACCGCCCGGCGAAGGGACAGCCCCTGATGATCTTTGTCGGATTGGGGGGCGAACCGGAAAGCCGGATCTGTGTTTTGGACAATGAGGGATCCACATCGGGAACAGCGGATAGCAGCGCTGCCGTATAGGGGTGATAGGGGCCACTCACGACCTCCTCACGCGTTCCATATTCGCAGATTCTGCCCAAATACATCACGATGATGTAATCACTGATAAAATTAATCACGTTCAGATCATGGGAAATAAAAATGTAGGAAGCTCCAGATTCATCCTGCAGATCTCCCAGCAGATTGAGAACCGAAGCCTGTACCGAGACATCCAGGGCCGATGTGGGCTCATCACAGATAAGAAGATTGGGTGATATGGAGAAAGCCCGGGCAATGGCTGCCCTCTGCATTTCTCCCCCGCTTAACTGGGTGGCCTTGCGGTACAGGTATTCTTCACCAAGATCCACTTTTTTCAGAATCTCCACAATCCTGTTGCGTCTTTCCTTTCTGGAACGTATACCCAGCATTTTTTTCATCGGCCGACCGATAATCTGCTCCAGGGTAAATGAAGGATTCAGACTCCTGCCGGGATTCTGGAAGATCAGCTGGATTTCTTTTAAAACATCGGGACTTCGTTTTTTCCATGTAAAACCGATCTCTTTACCGTCAAAAAGGATCCTTCCTTCAGACGGTTTAAGAAGCCCGCTTATTGTGAGTCCCAGGGTACTTTTTCCGCACCCTGACTCGCCGACAACACCGAGAACCTGGTTTTTTCCAAGATGGACGCTTACACCGTCCAGAGCCCGGACTTTCCGGGAGCTGCTCCCGTAATGTTTTTTTAAATTCTGAACATCAAGAATGGCTTCATCAGAGTGGCTTGTATTCCTTGGAGTGATCTTTTCCGGGGCTAAAGTATCAGGAATATCTTCAGCATAGGCCCGGTCACAGGCTGAGTAGTGTCCCCCTTCCCGCATTTTCATTCCATATTTTTCTACACAACCGGGAACTTTCTTGGTACACCGGCTTACAAAGGGACATCCTGTCTCCTCGGCAGATCTTCTCGTCACATATCCGGGGATTGTATTGAGTCTGACTTCATCCTTAACGATCCCCGAACGGGGCATACAGTTTATAAGTGCCCGGGTATAGGGATGCCTGGGATGTCGGTACAGCATTTCCTGAGGACCTGTTTCTACAATTTCTCCCCTGTACATCACAGCAATCCGGTCGGCCACTCTATTGACTACCCCGATATCGTGGGATATGTATATGAAGGACATATTGTATTTTTCGTTCAGTTCCTTCAGGATATCAAATATAACAACTTCGGTAGTCACATCGAGAGCTGTGGTTGGTTCATCAAGGATCATTACATCGGGACGACAGAGGAGAGCCATGGCAATACAAATCCGTTGCTGCATGCCTCCGCTGATCTGATGAGGGTACCTCCTGGCAATACCTTCTACGTCGCCCATATACAAGTCAGACATGGCTTCTAGACTGGCTTTTCTAGCCTGCTTTTGTGTAAATTTACGATGCATCATTGTGACTTCATCAAGCTGGTAACCTATAGTCAGGGAAGGATTTAATGAGGAATAGGGGGTCTGATAGACCATGGCTATACGGTTCCCTCTATAGTTCATCATTTCTTTATGACTTTTATCCAGGAGATTTTCACCCATAAAACGTATCTCACCGGTTCGCAGGCTGTTAACAGGGAGATAATCCATAATGGAATAGGACAGGGTGCTCTTTCCGCAGCCCGATTCACCAATGATTCCCAATGATTCTTTTCGTCCAACCTTCAGGGATATATCCTTAAGGGCGACAACAGAATCAGTCAGAGTTTTAAATGCAACATTAAGATTTTTAATTTCCAGTACAGTTTCATTTTTCATGAATCATCACCTTGCTGATAAAATCGGAGAACATAGAGATGGCAATGACCAGAGAGGCAATGGAAAGAGTCGGATACAGTACCGCCCATGGAGCCATTCTGATGACCGATTTATTCTCGATAACCATCATTCCCCAATCGGGAGTCGGAGGTTGCAGTCCCACACCAAGAAATCCAAGAGAGGCTATCATCATGATGGAATAGGCAAAGCGGGCGGTGATTTCCACAATAATCGGACCGATGGTATTGGGAAGAATCTCCACAAACATGATGTAGAAATCCGATTCTCCCCGAATCCGGGCGGCATCAACATATTCGTTTCCCCGGCAGGTAAGCAGGGCTCCCCTGGCAACCCTGGCAGTGGCCGGGGTGTAGGCTATGGAAACAATTAGTGTGAGACTTAAAATTGAAGAATCTCCCAGTATTCCCAAAACGACCATGGAGAGAACCAGCGGAGGAATGGCCATGACAATGTCCATAATACGCAGAAAGATTGTGTCTATTTTTCCCCCGAAATAACCGGCGCTGAATCCAATGAGGATTCCCGCGATAGATGAGAAGAGACTGGTCATCAGTGCAACAGTTAGAATAGATCGGCTGCCAGCCACAATTCTCGAAAGGATATCTCTACCCAGAGTATCGGTCCCCAGGAGATGCCCGTTCTGTCCCGGCGCTGTCAACTGGCTTTCCATATCCATTTCTGTATATGAATAGGAAATCAGTTTGGGACCAATCAGTGCGGTGATAACCCAGAAGAACAGAATTATCAGACCGACTATTGCCATCGGGTTTTTTTTGAGCATAAGCATCAATCTTTTCATCGCTCCCCTCCTGAAAACCGAATTTTTGGATTTAAAAAAGCATAAAGTAAATCGGTCACTAGAGTGGAAACAACAAATACAAAAGTGATAAACAGAACAGATGCCTCAATAAGTGGGATATCCCTGGTTTTAATAGCCGTCATAGTCAGTGAACCAAGACCGGGAAATCCAAAAAGGGTCTCCACTACTATGAGCCCTCCGAATAGCCATCCCATATTCATCCCGATGATGGTTATTGTGGGAAGAAGGGCATTTTTTAAAGCATGGCGGAAAATCACATGCCGCCAGGGCATCCCCTTCAAGACTGCGGTTCTGACATAATCAGAGTTCAAGACACTGATCATAGAGGATCTCTGCATCCGGGAGACGTAACCGAACATGACAAAGGTGATGGATAGTGCAGGCAGGATTAAAATATTTAAATTCCCTACCAGGGTTTCACCGATGGGGATGATGCTGGTTATGGGGAGGAGGGGAATTTTTACCGCAAATAGGGTAATCAGGATGATTCCCGAGACGAATTCCGGTAAAGCCATGGTGGCTAACCCGAAAAATGAAATCACCGAATCGGTCAACTTTTCGGCTTTTACGCCAGCCAGAATCCCGAAAAACAGCGAAAGAGGAACATAAAAAATGAGGGCTGTTAAGGCTAGGATCAGGGAATGCCCCACCTTCCGCCAGAAGATGGTTTTTATCTGAACCCCCCGCATGTACAGAGATTCACCAAGGTCTCCCGTGAGGAACCCCCCCGCCCAGCGGGCATACCTTACGGGCAGGGGATCATCCAGTCCTTTAGCCTCACGTAGTGCCTTAAGAGCTTCGGGTGTCGCGCTTTGCCCCAAAGCAGTTTGAGCAGCATCCCCGGGCATAATTTCTGCAAGTATAAAAATCAACATAGACATGACAGCCAGGGTCACTAACATGAACCCCAGCCGCATGATTACTCTTTTAAAAAAACTCATTTATTTAAGGTAAGCGTATTTCAGTTGAGGCAGCATGGTTACAGGCTGACGGTAATCCTGAACCCGGTCGTTTAAGGGTACGAGATAGGGAACCTGAAGGTTAATCACCGTTCCTCTCTCAACAAAAATTTCCTGGAGTCTATCGTAATAGGACTGTCTGACTTTGGGGTCCACTTCGCTTCTGATTTTCGCAATAAGCTCATCCGCTTCGGGGTCATCCATGTGAGATTCATTCCAGGGGCCTTTAGATTCATAAGCGAGCATAAGAAGCATGGAAGGATCAACCCGAACTCCCCAGCCGGTAAGAAGCATTGGTGCGTTCATCCAGTATTGAGAAAGATAAATATCCCGGGGAAATCCCTTAAGTTCCAGATTGATTCCAGCCGGTGCCGCCAGTTCTTTCAAAGTCTGTGCGATGGCTGTTCCATAGGGGTGATCCGAAGCATAGTAGAGTTCGGTTGTGACTCCATCAGGATATCCAGCTTCTTTTAACAGTTCCCTGGCCTTATTGATATCCCGGCCACGAAAGGGAATCTCCTTATACTGGGCCAGTTTATTAACAATGGGAGTTTCGTTATAAAATATTCCTTCTCCGAGAACACCTTGACAAGCCTTGGCAAGAATTTCCGGATCCATGGTGTATTTCAATGCTAAACGGACTTTATTATCAGAAAAAGGTGTCCGATCTGCGGACATCGCGATAAAGCGTGATTCCTGATAGGGGGATACAACATTATATCCTTCCATTCCATCCAGTCTTCTTTTAATGATAGGAGAAACCTGAGGAACGATATCCACCTTCCCGGCTTCGAGAAGAGAGATGCTTGATTCGATATCGGGGACAAAATAGATCCGCAATTCATCAGATTTGGGTAGACCGGTCTGCCAGTAACCTGCATTTTTGGTCAGAAGCGCCGACTCTTTCAAAATCATTTCTTTCAGCTTAAAAGGACCGGTTCCCATAGGAGCGGTCTCTCCAAGAGTCTTGTAATCATAGTCAGAGGACAGCATAGCCATGTTATAGTCTGTGAAAATAAATGGAAACGTTGGTAGAGGAGACTTTAGAGTGATGACCAATGTATAGTCGTCTTTAGCCGAAACACTCTCAACCGCCTCAAAATCCTGGGCTTTCAAGTGACCGAGATCCGGATTCTGAGTCCTTTCTATTGTAAACTTTACATCCTGAGCTGTAAAATCGCTGCCGTCATGAAATTTGACTCCCTTTCGCAAATCGAATGTCCAGATTTTTCCATCAGGACTGCTCCATTTCGTTGCCAGAGCCGGAACCAGTTCTCCGGTGTTAGCATCCATTTCGATGAGGTAGTCATAAATGGAAGAATTCAGTGAAAAAGCCTGTCCATCCCATGCGCCGGGGGTAATGAGGTTCGGCACCTGTTCGGCCACCCGAATGATCATTTTGTTCTCAGTCTCCTGAGTTCCAGCGGCAAATAAACTGAGGCTGCTAACGAGAAGAAAACCCGAAAGGAATCCAATCATAGATAGTTTCATTATCTACTCCTTACTATTATTTTTTTTTGTCTGTTTATATTAATTATAGGGCTTTCTCAATTAATAACAACCATGATGACATTTGGGATGTCCTAATCAAGGCCCTCAAGGACTCGAAGAGATCAGCATCAGTCAATGGCTGAATGGTCTGTTAATCAAGAGGCCCGCTTTTAATTATAATACATCCGTACCACAGATGTCAAAGGAAGAAGGGTTGACGAAAATTATTATCAAGCCTTATAGAATTGCAAAATTTCAGGAAACTATCAGAACAGTCCTGGGAGATCCTGGCAGTCAATATTTCAGCAAATAGGAGAATTTCATATGTTTCATGACCTTAAGTTTCTATAAACTGCTGCGGTAGATGTCCTCAGGGGATAAGCCGGGAGGCCAGAAAAAGAGGGAAAGGGGAGGGACACAAGCGATCCATTTCCACAATTTCTTCTCCCCGGCAGTAACCCTTGAATTGCATTCCCCGGGAGAGGCCCTCTTCGGTCAGAATCTGCAGGTGTGTGTGGGTGAACCAATTCCCGTTGACTTCAAATTCTCCGATCTCTCCAAAGGATTCCCCCGCAGTGAGCCTCGCTCCCGGCTTTATTAAGCTGGCGGGATTCAAATGGCCGTAGAGTGAATAAAAGGTTTCAAAATCCGAACTGGAGTGTTCCAGCATAATAAATCCTCCATAGTTGCCGATACCTTCTTCAAAACCGGCATCTATCACGGTGGCATCAAGGGGACTGTGGAGATCAGTTCCTGCTTTCACGATTATATCGAGTCCCAGATGATAAAAACGTTCCTCTTTCACCATTTGTTGACAGGTGGAAAGAAGGGTTTTCCGGTTTTCAAGATAAGAGGATAACCCCCACTGAGAACTTCCATTCATCCTCCAGTCCAGTTTGCCCTGGAAGGCCCGTTGATCTCCCGGCGGGAGGTCGTCAAGGAAAGACCCGTCCACTGAAAGATCCAGAATGAGGGGTGTTGACTTCAGGTCGGGAAAGATCGGGCTGATTTTCAGCCGCTTGTTGAGAAGTAAATAGGGGTAGTCCATCTCCATTCTTCCTATACCCTGAAGCCTGTGGTATTTATTAGCCCGGGAACAGACATGACCGGTTTATTGTCCTCGTCGAAGATGATGCCTTCCGGCAGGGAAAAGTCGGCATCCAGTTCCTGATAATAATCCTGATCGTAGCTGTCCAATTTCATTATGACCTTCTCTCCCTCATAGCTGAATGAAGATGTTAAGCCATAATAGACTTCTCCCAAAGGAGTTTGGATGATATAGCGGGGTCCCTCCCTGCCGCTGCCTTCCCTTCTTATCTTGGATGCGATGTCAATGATGTCATACATATCAACCGGATGAGTTTTGTTCCATTCCCTTTGAACCGGATGTCCCGCTACATAAAGATGATGAAACTCCATCCCTGCCTGTCTGTAGTTGAATGTCAACTCCTGTATCAGATCCGGGTAATCATTCACTTCTCCGTATAATGCGGTATTGCAGTATACGGAGATGCCTTTATTGTTGAACTGACGGGTCAGTTTTTTATGGGTCACCTTTATTTCATCGGGATGCATGAACCAGCTCTCAATTTCAACCCGTAAAGGATTTGCTACGGTCAGACGGTTCAGCTCTCCCAAACGGTTGATGTGGGAATCCTGAAATCTTTCCGGGGCATAGTTGAAGCACAGGCTTCTTAAGCGTAGAGCGTTGACATGGGGAATTGATAAAAGAGTGGAGGCAATCCTTTCAATCGCATTGAGTTCGTCTGTAATTGTTCCCCTGGGTATGAGAACGACATCGCTGATGCTCTTTTTGTCTGCAATATAATCCAGTTCCTTCTGTGTGGCCTCCGTTGAAAGCTCCACCCGGGTTCTGTGAACCCTCTTAAGCAGACCACTCCCGGTATTGATAATGGATTCTCCATGTAAACGGGAACGGCTTTTTATGATAGACAATTCTTCGGGAAGATCTATGGGGAGTTGGGTTTTCGAGATTTTCAATGGACGGGAACCCATAAAATAGGATTCCTTTCCAATTTTAGCCATATACTGAATATCCAGAGTCCCTTCACTATTGACTCTGATGTTGGGAAGATCTTTCGCCAGGGGAGCGAAGGATTTAAAGTATTCAGGAGTGTAAGGGGTCCTGATCCAGAGTAAGTTCTCCTTGTCTTTGACAGGCTCTACCGCCCAGCCGCTTGTATACCATTCCATTTTTCCAATGGGGGTCGCCGTACATATTTTCGGAACACTTCTGTCTGAAAGATAGGCCCGTAAGTATTCGGCAATGTCTATTCCGTTGGAAAGAGGCGACCAATACACACTATTCCCATGTATCGGGCTGCAGGGGATATAGATATAGTGCATTTCGGCACCGGCCCCGCGCAGTAAGAGGAAGAGCTTTTGAAGCTCCGGACCTTGATCATTGCAATCCTGCAGAAAAGGGGTCTGGACATAGACGGATATACCGGAATTGACTAATTCACTTATAATCTCCAGGCTTTCCGGTGATACTTCATCTGGATGGATAAAATGTGTGGCTATTTCCATCCGCTTGCCATTTTGCTGAAGTTCAAGGTTCTTTTGCTTCAGGAATTTTAAATAGGATCTTTCATTTTTAAGGAATAAATTCGGGTAGTAGGCTACCGAACGTGTCGCCAGTCTCAGTGTTTGAACATGGGGTACCTGCATCAGTCCGTCTATGGCAGCTAATATGCTGTTTTTACTGAGGAATGGATCACCTCCCGTGATTACAATCTCTTTTATTCCAGGAGATGACTCAACATGGCTGATTGCCTTTTTTATCTCGAGAATAGTCGGGTTGGTTTCATTTCTGGACTCTTTGTGTTTGCGGAAACAGAATCGGCAGTAAACAGGACAGCTCATATTCAACAGGAAAATGACTCTGTTTTGGTACATCTGTTCCAGAAGGCCTTCATGAAACTGTCCAATCCAGGTATTTGTGTGGCCGACAGTGTCCAGTTCTTCGATAAAGGGCATATACTGATAGGCCACATTATCGGAAACCATCATTTGGCGGATCGTATGATAGGATAAGCGGACAGGATATTTTTCGATAACTTTTTGAAGATCCTCTTTTTGCTCCTCAGGAACGAACAGATTCGTTTCTTTAATCAACTGGTCTACGGTTTTTATGGAGATGTAACCCTTTTCGGTAATTACCACTTCAAGGAGTGCTACGAGAAAACGGGTAGGGAGTTGAATCTCCTTCAGATTGACAGGGGCTTTCCCCCCATTCATGACAGAAGAAAGTATTTCTTTTAAGAAAATGTCTGCATCCGAGAAATGGCAGGCCTTCATTAATTGCTGAAATCGTTCTTCACCGTTACCAGCACCGATAATCCCTACGAAGCTGCTGTCGGTGAGGGCTTCTGTTGCAAAGTATTCAAGAAAATTCATAGCTTTTCTTTTTAATTCTTTTAAGTCTATATAATATTCATTTTTTGAAAATTGAGCTTCTATTTTGTAAATACTCGTGTTTTTATTCATTTTTGGAACCAGCTCCTAACCATTTCGTTTTATTTGTTATACTTATTATTGCTTTGAATGCTATTGATTTCAATCAGTATCCATTATTATTATTCTTATAAGAATAATTAGTGTTGATATTAAATAAATCTGAATATAAGTATTATTGTGAGCTTAAAGTTGAATTAAGTCATAATAGATTGACATTATACTAGATAAATTGTTATAGTACTAAGCAAATATTATTTGTTTATTCTTCTAGGTGCTTTGTATTGTTGATTTAATAATTAGGACTCTAATTAAAATGAACCGAATGGAATATACAGGTAATAAAAAATGAAAGATTGCGTTTTACGGTTTTGATGTGGATCAGGATGGAAATGCAGTTAAATATTTGGAGTAGAAAAAATGAAAAGTAAAACATTCTTCGTGTTAGTACTGATGGTGTCGTGTTTGAGCATTAATGCATTTGCCCGCGGTCAGAAAGATGGTGATGGAGTTATTAAATTTGCAGGATCCGGCGGATATCCTCCATTCAATTTTATGACTGAGTCAAATGAAGTGGACGGATTTGATGTGGATGTGGCAAAAGAAATTGCCAGCCGCCTTGATATGGAGCTGGAATATGTTACCACTGCCTGGGATGGAATTATCGCAGGTCTGAGAGCCGGCCGTTACAACGGAGTCCTTGGAAGTATGGCCATTACTGAAGAAAGATTGAAAATCGTTGATTTTTCAGACCCTTATTATTACTCGGGAGCTCAAGTCATTGTACGCAAAGATTCTAATATCAAGGCACTAAGCGATATTTCATCGGCTTCACTTATCGGTGTAGTAAACGGTACTACTTTTGTTGATGACGTAGAAGGAATGGGAGCACAAGCCCGCCTCTATGAAGATGATAATCAGACACTTATGGAACTGCTGAATGGTAGGATTGATGCTGTCATCTCCGATCGTGTGGTTGCAGTGAACGCCATAAACAAAATTAAGGGCGGAAAAGATCTTGTCCTGACCGGTGAATTATTAAGAAAAGAGAAGTGTGCTATTGCTTTTCAGAAAGATGATCCTCTTACAGCTGAAGTCAATACCATCCTTGCTGAAATGAGAAAAGACGGAACCCTTTCGGAAATCAGTAAAAAATGGATTGACGGAATAGATATTACGAATCCGTAAATCAGGAGAGATTCATTGACTAATTTATTCCCCTGGAATTTATCAGTAGTGTTTACCAGGTTTCCTGATTTTTTTCAGGCAGCTCTGGTCACACTGGAAATAACCGCCGCAGGCATTGTCTGCGGTGTTCTTATCGGTTTTGTTTTTGCTTTGATGAAAGTCTCTTACAACAG